>JAKOSS010000443.1 GCA_029777145.1 Acidobacteriota bacterium
AGATCAAAGATCAAAGATCAAAGATCAAAGATCAAAGATCACGAACGGGTACACCACTTGGATTTGAAGATTCACGATTTGCGGGCCATGTTCACGGGGATTCTTCGCAAGATATTCCTCGAAGACTGGACGATGAAACTCATCGCGCTTGTGATCACGCTGGCGCTGTGGTTTGGCGTCTCGGGACTTCGCGAGCCGAAAACCGAGCGTCTCCGCAACGTCGCGCTCAATTTGCGCGTTTCGAACGACGTCGAGATCACAAACTCGCCGGTCAAGGAGATCGATATCGTCGTCACCGGCGACGACCGCAAGATCTCGCAGATCAACAAGGAGAATCTGATCGTTTCGGTCGACCTGACTGACTCCGCGGCGGGCGATCGAAGCGTTCAGCTCACGCCCGAGAACGTCAATATCGATCTTCCTACCGGAGTGAAGATCGTCGATCTTCAGCCGGACCGGATCGCCGTCAAACTCGAAAAGGTCGAGGAACGCGAGATCCCCGTCAAGGTCGAGACCGAGGGCGCGGTGAGCGACAACTACGAGGTTTACCAGACGCTGGTCGTGCCCGCGAAGGTGCGCGTCCGCGCGCCGGAGAGCTATATCAAGACGCTCGATCAGATCTCGACGGAAAAGATCGATCTGACGGGCAAAAGCGCCGATTTCACGACGCGCCAGGTATCGCTGGTCGTCTTGAGTCCGAAAGTGAAACTGATCGATACGATCGTCGACGTCATTTTCAGGATCGGAGAAAAGCGGTCCGAACGGATGTTCATGGTTCCGGTCGGCGGTGACGACATCGCCGGGACGGCAAAGATCGTGCTCTACGGTCCGCGATCTGCGCTTGATTCGCTGAACGCAGAGAGTATTCGGGTCGATGCGGTGAAATCGGAATCGGGCGACCCGAACCTGAGCGTTTCGCTACCGCCGGACGTCCAGGACCGGGTCGAGATCAGGGAGAAGAAATTCGTGAAACGACCGGGCGGGCAGGTTCCCGATAGATTTGCGCCGCGATGATCCGGCAGAACCTCTAGAACGAGTATTCAACCATTTTGACGACTGACACCGGCTTGCCGTTGAGGGTTGCCGGCCTGAATCTGACGCCGCGGAGCGCGAGGATCGCTTCGCCGTCCAGTCCGTATCCCAGCGCCTTGACGACGATCGCTTGGGTTACGCGGCCGCTCGAATCGAAAAGAGCCAGTGCCCGCACTACTCCGGAAACGGAATTGCGAATGGCGATATTCGTCATTTCGGGCCGCGGTTGCGAGATGATTCTCACGGGCGTGATGTTCTCACCGTTCAGACGTTCGTCGTCGCCGACGATCGTGTTTCCGCGTTCGAAATACTCCTTGAAAACGCGCAACCCTGAGATTCGCGCGTCGCGTTCGGCGCGCGCTTCGGGACTGCATGCGGCGTTGCAATCTTCCAGCGTCGTGATCGCCTGATCGATCAGCTTGAGATGTTCGGCGGTCGGTTTTCCGCTCGGGACCTGCGTGCCGAACTTGGCAAGCAAGACCTCGGCCTTCAGAACATACGCCAGCGCGAGATCCTTCTCGAGTTCGGTGGCGCGGGTCGCGTCGACGAGTGCGCCGTCGAGATTCGATTCCCAAAAGTTCATCGTTCCGCGCAGGAAATATGCGGAACTGTTGTTCGAATTGAGCTCGATCGCCTTCGTAAACGCCTCGCGCGCTTTGGTCAGCTCGCGCTCTGACAGCATGACGAAGCCGTAGTTTGATTGGATCGTCGAATCGGACGGAGCGAGCTTCGCGGCGTTTTCGAACATCTTCCGCGCCTCGCGCATGTCGTCGATCTTGAGGTAATTGAGTCCGAGGTAGTTCCAAACCGACGCATCCTGCTTTCCCGTTGTTTTCGCGAGCCTGTCGAGGATCGTCAATGAACTCGCGTAGCTGCCCTGACGGTACAGTTCGATCGCGCGCTCGAGTTCCGAAGTCTGAGCGAACATCGCAAGGGAAAGCAGCAGAATAAGGATCGCGGTTTTCACTGAGCTAATTTTACATTTCCGACACTGTGGGATTCAATCTCAACCGGATGCGACGACTGGAGCGAGAAGACTGGAGCGCAAACGTCCCGTATGCACGAGCGCGAAGCGAGAGCGGACATAACGCGTTTGCGCTTCTTTCGCGCTTTTCGCGTATTTCGCGGTCCAAATTTCTCTTCGCGCTTCGCGCTTATGCAAGCGGGACGCTTGCGCTCCAGTCAATCCGCAATCCGCAATCCGCAATCCGCAATCCCAAATCCCAAATGGCTAGATTCCCGCGCCGTGGCACTTCTTGAACTTCTTGCCCGAGCCGCAATAGCACGGATCGTTCGGTTTGACCTTCGGTTGCTCGCGCTTGAACGGCGTGTGACGCGCGGCCTCGGCGCCGGCGACGTCGGCCGTCGCCATCGCTCCGGTGAACGCCATTCCGGCTGCTTGACGCCGCGCCCGCTGACGCTCGAGACGCTCGAGACGCTCCATCTCCTCGCGTTCGTCCTTGACGACGATCTCGAGATTGAACAGGGCCTTCGCCGTGTTCGTATCGATCCGGTCGAGCATGTCCTGAAACATGTCGAACGACTGCTTCTTGTATTCGACGAGCGGATCCTTCTGACCGTATCCGACGAGCCCGATACCTTGCTTCAGGTGATCGATCGACAGCAGGTGATCTTTCCACTGCGTGTCGATGATGTTGAGCATGATGTAGCGCTCGTAAGCCCGCAACGATTCCGCACCGGCCAGTTTCTCCTTCTCCTCATAGTCGCCGATCGCCTTCGCCCAGATCGCGTCCTCGATCTGTCCGGGATTCATCGACTTGTAATTGACGCCGGCATCGCGCGCCGGATCGACCGCGTAAATGCTCTCGATCTCCGCCGCGAAGGTCTCGACCTCCCAGTTTTTCGGATCGATCTCCGGATTCAGGAAGCTGAACGTCAGATCGTGCAGAAGGTCGCGCGCGACGCCGGTTTCGCCGAGAAGATATTCGCGGTGTTCCGGTTCGAACATCAGCTGCCGACGCAATCCGTAGATCGTTTCGCGCTGTTTGTTCATGACGTCGTCGTACTTGAGGACGTGTTTGCGCGTTTCGAAGTTGCGGGCTTCGACGGCCTTCTGCGCGCGCTCGATCTGCCGCGAAACCGTCTTTGACTCGATCGCGACGCCCTTCTCCATCCCGAGCCATTCCATCATCGAACGGACCTTGTCGCCGGCGAAGATGCGCATCAGGTCGTCCTCGAGCGAAAGCACGAATCTCGATGATCCGGGGTCGCCCTGTCGTCCGGAACGTCCGCGCAGCTGGTTGTCGATGCGCCGCGATTCGTGGCGCTCGGTACCGAGAATGTGCAGACCGCCGGCGGCGACGACCTCTTTATGTTCTTCCTCGACGACGCGCTTCGCCTTCGCGAGCTGCTCATCGAACTGCGCTTCGGTCGCCTCGTCCGGATTGATCTCCATCCGCTTCAGGTATTCGCGGGCGAGAAATTCCGGATTGCCGCCGAGCAGAATGTCGGTACCGCGTCCGGCCATGTTGGTCGCGATCGTGACCGCGCCTTTGCGTCCGGCCTGCGCGACGATCTCGGCTTCGCGCTCGTGGTACTTGGCGTTGAGAACGTTGTGCGGAACGCCGATCTTCTTGAGCTTGTCGGCGACCAGTTCCGAGTTTTCGACCGAAACCGTACCGACGAGGACCGGCTGGCCGTTCTGATGGAGTTCCTTGATCTCGTCGACGACCGCGTCCCATTTCTCGGCAAGCGTGCGGTAGATGACGTCGGAAGTGTCCTTGCGGACCATCGGACGGTTGGTCGGAATGACTACCACGTCGAGCCCGTAAACCGTTCCGAATTCCTCGGCTTCGGTCTCGGCCGTACCCGTCATGCCGCCGAGTTTTTCGTACATGCGGAAGTAATTCTGGAGCGTGATCGTCGCGAGCGTCTGGTTCTCGCGCTCGATCTTCACGCCTTCCTTCGCCTCGACCGCCTGATGCAGTCCGTCCGACCAGCGGCGTCCCTGCATGAGACGTCCGGTGAAGTCGTCGACGATGATCACCTCGCCTTCCTGAACGACGTAATGGTGATCGCGCTTGTAGAGCGTGTGCGCCTTTAGCGCCTGCTCGACGCAGTGCAGGATCTCCATGTTGCCCGGATCGTAAAGATTCGAAACGCCGAGAAGTTTCTCGGCCTTCGTCACGCCCTGTTCGGTCAACACGGCCGAATGGTTCTTTTCATCGAGCAGATAATCGCCGGTCGTGACCTTCGTTTCCTCGTCCTTGTGGCCGAGCTCGAGGTTCGGGATGATCTGGTTCGCGACGTAGTATTTGTCGGTTGCTTCGTCGGACGCGCCGGAAATGATGAGCGGCGTCCGCGCTTCGTCGATGAGGATCGAGTCGACTTCGTCGATGATCGAGAAGTAGTGATCGCGCTGGACGAGCGATTCGACATCGAACTTCATGTTGTCGCGAAGATAATCGAAGCCGAACTCGTTGTTCGTTCCGTAGGTGATGTCGCACGCGTATGCGTCGCGACGCTCGACATCGTCCATGTCGTTCTGGATGCAGCCGACGGTCAGGCCGAGGAACTTGTGGATCCGGCCCATCCATTCGGCGTCGCGCGACGCCAGGTAATCGTTGACGGTGACGACGTGGACGCCGCGTCCGGTCAACGCGTTCAGGTACGAGGGCAAGGTCGCGACGAGCGTTTTGCCTTCACCCGTTCTCATCTCGGCGATGCGTCCTTGATGGAGCGCGATGCCGCCGATAAGCTGCACGTCGAAGTGGCGCATGCCGGTCACGCGGACCGATGCTTCGCGCATCACGGCGAACGCTTCCGGAAGGATCTCGTGAAGTACTTCCTGTTCGCGTTTGCGGCGTTCTTCCTGATCACCGATGCCGTCGATCGCGGCGGCGATGCGGTCCTTGTATTCCTGCGTTTTTGCTTTCAGTTCATCGTCCGAAAGCGTCTGGATCGACGGTTCGAGATCGTTGATCTGGGCGACGATCGGTTTGATCTTCTTGAGAAAGATCGAGCTGCTGCTTCCGAAGATCTTTTTGACTAATTTATCTGCAAAACTATTGACTGCCATATATTTAGAGTTCCGAGTCCGGAGCACCGAGTTCGGCGGTCCGGGTTCGGAGTTCCGCGTTTGCGCGGCTATGTTCGGAGTTCCGCGTTTACGCGGTTATTCTTCTCCGATTTTGGTCAGCGATCCTGCTTTGACGCAGTTCTCCCTGACGCTTGTTTCATGCGTCGGCCGTTCGGCGCGCACGTTGGATTAAGCGATTAGTTGGATTTCGGAAGTGCCTCGTCTATTGACGCGCGGGGAAGCCGGGTGACGACTATCAGGTGGTTTGTCTGATGTGAGACTTCGGTGTTTAGAAATACCGGGCGGAGCGATGTGTTTTCGACCGCACGACGCTGAATGATCTGATTGTAAAAGGCTGCCGTCGGTTCGAGATCGGCCGCGTTCCGGCTAAAAACCGTGCGGATACTGACTTCTGCTTTGTCGATCGAGACCGTGACCCTGAACTTCTCGGCCATCGGCTCCGCGAACCACGGAATCGTGCGGTTGAGTTCGACAAGCGGTCGCGCAAAGCCGCCCCAAATTACGCCGTCATTACCGTTCGCCGGCTTAAAATGCAGCTGCGATTTCGGATCGTTGATGACTGAGTAATCGTACGAATAGGCGCCGTCCGGGAATTTGTCGCGATTTCCGTCTGTAAATTCAACCGCAAACTGCGCAATTTGCCAGCAAACGGCGGCATAGTCGGAGATTCCGGCCTCGTCGTCAGGCTTTTTGTCGAGATCGTCTTCGGCATCGAAATCGTAAGCGATCTCGAGTTTCTGCGTCAGCGCGGCGTGCGCCATCACGGACGGCGATCCGCCGACGAGGACCAAGCCGAGATAAACGCTCAGTGTCGTCAGGAACAGGATCGAGTTGTGTGCTTTACGATTCGACATCAGCAAGCGTACTTAGACGCAGGAACAATAATAAAGGTTTCGGCGGCATGAGTCACCTCCAAAATCGAGCGGCACTCATTTCGCGTTCGACTGCGCGCCGTTCACGCGTTGCGCGGCGCTGTTGGGTTTCTTCGTCTCGGGCGTGTCCGGAGCGTTCAGTTTTCGCTCGATGAGCTTCGCGGCCGTTTCCGACGGAACGATGAACTGAATGACGATCTTTTTTCCGACTGCCGTGACTTTCGCGGTTTTCAGCAGCTCGAGATCGTCGATCTCGTCGAGAACTTCCTGTGCCTTCGCCGGATCCGTCTGCATTTCGGCGATCGCCTTTTCCTTCTTCTTCTTGAAGTCGCCGATCGCGAGCGAAAGCAGCGTCGAGACCGACGACGCGCGCGTGTCCGACTACATCTCGGATTGAACGGTAGCGTTCACGCCGGTCGCATCCTGTACGACCTGCATATCAAGATTTCGTCCGTTCAACAGCGCCAAATACTGCAGATAGCCGCTGTCGCTCACCGCGGCGACTGATGATTTCACGATCTCGATGATCCGTGCGTCGCCTTCCGATCTAGTGAACTTGAATGTCTTCTCGTCGATCCTGCCATCCTTCGTCAACGTGCCTTTCGCCTGAACATTGAACGGTGCGGTCAGTGACATCCCGTTTCCGATGCTTTCCTTGACCTTTTCGGCGAGGTCTTTGAGCGGCCGTTTGTTGGTGGTGATCTCGGGGTTGTTCGGATCGAGATACTTCATCGCGTCGGCATCGGCGGTCGTGGTCGGATTCGGCGTCGGCTTTGGCGTGTTCGTGATCCGCGGACGCGACTTGTCCTTCGGATCGACCGTCGGGTTGTCGTTCATATCGCCGAGCGGGTCGTCCGGGAGCTCAGAAACGATCCGTCCTTTCGGCTGCCGCGGCAGAACCTGCGGTTTGCTCAGCGGATTCTTCGACGCCGGGTTTGTCGGATTTGTGATCGTCGGATTGTTAGGAATGCCCGGAATCGTCGAAGTCGTTCCGTTGTCGATCGTTCCGAACCCGTTCGGATCGGCGGTCGGATCCTGTCCGAGTACCGATTCCGGATTCGCCAACGCGAAATAACCTTCGGGGTACGTCAGTTGGTCCGCGACGTTGATGAACGTCACTTCGTCGTCCGACGTGAGTTCGGTCGGCGTGTACGCTTCGTCAACCGATTTAGACGTCGTCGTCAGAACCGTGCCGCCGACGTAAACGGCGTCGATGACGGTGCAGACCTTCCCGACGAGCGGGCTGTCGCAGCCCTTTCTGGTGAGCAAATTCGACTGTCCCACGACGAGGATGGCGAGGATGTTGAAGATCGTCGAGAACGCCACGATCTTGTAGATCCGCGGCGAATAATCCCAGCTCTTCATCTCGTAGTTTGTGAATAATTCTTGTTCCTGCATAAACGTTGCAACAAATAATCAAAACCCAATCATTTTGCCGTAGTTCATAGATGCGCGGCGGCAAAATTTCGTTGCGAGCGCATTTTGCATCATAACATCAAGACAGCCTCAATCTGAAAACGAAATCTGCGGCGAAACAGTTTTGCAATGAACTCCGAATTGCGTCTAAGATTCTTCCGATGCCGCGATCGAAAAATGACAAATCGGGACGCCGCCGGGGCCGCAACGACTCTCGTTCGAACGGCCGCCGTTTCTCTGAACGCGACAATAAACGCAGACTTGCGGACGAAAGTTCCGCGTTGCGCGAGGTTGCCCAGACTCCCGAGCAGATCAAGGCGGTCGAACGGCTTTTGTCCGGCATCGGAACGCCCGAACCGGCGCCCTTCAAGCCGGATGATTTTCAGATCGAGGCACTCGCTGCGATCGAGCATGAAGACGTTCTCGTGACCGCGCCCACCGGCAGCGGCAAGACGTGGATCGCCCGTGAGGAGATCCGCCGGCTGCTCGCCAAAGGCCAGCGCGCGTGGTATACGACGCCGCTCAAGGCCCTGACGAATTCGAAATACATCGAGTTCTCGGAGGAGTTCGGCGCCGAGAACGTCGGGATCCTCACCGGTGATCGAAAGGAGAACTGGGACGCGCCGCTGATCGTCGGAACGACCGAGATCTATCGCAATCAGTTATTCGACGCGCTTCGCGGCGGCGGTCAGGTCCGCACCGATTTCGTCATCCTCGACGAGGCGCATTATCTCGGCGACGAAGATCGCGGACACGTTTGGGAAGAGGCGATTATCCTCAGCCCGCCGCGCATCCGGCTGCTTTTGCTCTCGGCGACGATCGGCAACGCCCGCGAGTTCGCCTCTTGGATCGGTGATGTCCGCGGCACGAACGTCCGCGTCATCGACCGCGCCGGATCGCGTCCCGTCGAACTCCGCGCCGCCTTCATTTCACCCGCTCTCCAACTGTTTCCGCTGCTGAACGATAGCGGAAAGTTCAATCGCGACCTCGAGCGTTTCGCGCAACGCGAGGAACGCTTCGACCGTCGGTTCCGTCGATAAACCTCTGAAAACGTCTTTTCCAGCCTGATCAACGCACTGTTTTCATGTCCGTTCCCGCGAATTGAAAGGAGATCCGATATGAAAACATCCATCAGCGCCCTTTCGCGCGTCTTTCTAATTGTCCTATTTGCAATCATTTGTATTCCAAACGCAGGCTCGCAGCTCGCGCTCCGCGAAGTTCGGGTTCCGTCCGGCGAAATCGTCGGATCGGCCGTTGATCGCGACAAAAAAACGGATTACGGCCGATTGCCGCTTCACTTCGAACCGAATTCCGGCCAATCCGCGGACGGCGTGAAATATCTGTCGCGCGGCAACGGATATGGCGTCTTTCTTGACGAAGGCGGCGCGACGTTGGTTTTGACCGACGAGCGTGAACGAAACGAAGGCAGTTCGAAACGGTCGGCCTCCGCGATCCGCATGAACCTCCTCGGCGCGAATTCGGCCGACGGTTCAGGTGAGTCGGAGCTTGAAAGCCGTTCGAATTACTTCATCGGAAACGACCCTGAAAATTGGCGGACCAACATCCCGAATTACGAGAAAGTGCGGTTCAAAGGCGTTTACGACCGGATCGACGTCGTCTACTACGGGAATCAACGACGGCTCGAGTACGATTTCGTCGTCGCGCCCGAGGCCGATCCGTCGTCGATCAAGCTTGGTTTCGACGGCACGCGTTCGGTTTCGGTCGATCCCGATTCGGGTGATCTCCTGCTTGAAACGGACCTCGGGACCGTTCGCCAGCACAAGCCGATCGCTTTTCAGCAGATCGACGGGGAGCGGATCGACATTGTTTCGGCTTATTTGAAGACCGAGGAAGGCGTCGGGATCCGGCTGGGCGACTACGATCGGACGCGTGAACTTGTCATCGATCCGATCCTTGCCTATTCAAGTTATCTCGGCGGTTCAAGTACCGACCTCGGTACCGACATCGCCGTCGATTCTGAAGGCAACGCTTTTGTGACCGGCTACACGATCTCCGTCGATTTTCAGGTCACGCCCGGAGCCTTGAAAACCCAGCTCTTGCCGATCGGTTCAACCGTTTACGGCGTCGACGCGTTTGTCTCAAAGATCGATCCGGCCGGCACCGGTTTTGTTTACTCGACGTATCTCGGTACGAATGCGGGTTCGGACTACGGTTACGGGATCACGGTCGACGGCGCGGGAAACGCCTTCGTGGTCGGCAACACGGATCATGCGTCGTTTCCGATCGTCGCGGCCGACCAGCCGACGTTCGGCGGAAACGGCGACGGCTTCATTGCCAAGCTGAACCCTTCCGGATCCGCGCTGCTCTTTTCGACGTTCGTCGGCGGCAGCGGTTCGGACAGCGCCTACCGGCTCCGCATGTCGGGCGACGACCTGTTCGTCGTCGGTCAGACGCTGTCCGGGAACTTTCCGACGACCGCAGGCGTCCTGAAACCGGCACCGTGTTCAGGCGCCGGCTGCCCGACGATCGCCACGGACGCATTTCTTTCACGCTATTCGCCGACGGGAACCAAAATCTGGTCGACGCTTTTCGGCGGATCGAGTTCGGACTTCGCGTTCGATATCGCGGTCGATTCCGCGCAGAATTCCTACGCCGTCGGATACACGCTTTCGACGGACCTTCCCGTCACTGCCGGCGCATTTCAGGCCGCAAACAGCGGCGGTCAGGACGGCTTCGCGGCGAAGGTGAATTCGTCCGGAACCGCGCTTGAATACGCGACCTATCTCGGCGGCGGTCTGCAGTCGGACCGCATTTGGTCGGTCGATGTCGATGACGCGGGAAACGCGTACCTCGCGGGACAGACCGAGAATTCGGGCTTTCCGACGACCGCCGGCGCGTTCGACACGACCTGGAACAACAGTGCCGACGCATTCGTCACGAAACTCAATCCGGCGGGCACGGCGCTCGTTTATTCGACATTCCTCGGCGGAGGCGGCTCCGACAAGGCGTTCGCGATCCGCGTCGTGAACGGCGAGGCGATCGTTGGCGGCGAAACCCTGTCCGCGAATTTGAACTTCCCATTGCGGAACTCGCTTCAAGGCAACCTCGGCTCGATGTTTCTGACGCGGCTGAACGTTGACGGCAGCGATATCAAGTACTCGAGCCTGCTCGGTACGGGAGGCGTAAGGTCGATCGCGGTCGATTCCGCCGGCAACGCATACCTGACCGGAGAAGGCCATTACCTGCCGACGACGGCCGGCGCGTTCCGTTCGGTGAGGACCGGAAATTCGACAGTTCCCGACGGATTCGTGATGAAGATCGCGCCGACCGACGAAGGCGTTCCGGTTTACGCGATCAGCGGGACGGTCAATGATACGACGCCGTTCGGCCAGATCACGGTCACGATCTCCGGCACCGTGAACCGTTCAGTCGTGCTCAGCGGCTCGCGCCAGTACTCGTTCGGCGGACTGCCGGCCGGCGGAAATTACACCGTCTCGGCGCACAAGGTCGGCTACTCGATGCTTCCCGAAAACGCGGTTTTCAACAATCTCGGCGCAAATCAGTTCGCCGATTTCACGGTTCAGGCGAACAATCCTCCGGAAGGCGTGATTACAAGTCCGGCTTTCGGAACGACGTATAATTCGCCGGCGTCGGTCACGATCCAGGCGACAGCTTCGGATCCCGACGGCGATGCGATCACGCAGGTCGAATTCATCGCCTATTCGAGCGCCACCGGAAATGTCCCGCTTGCAGTTGATACGACCGCACCGTACGAGTTCACGTGGGAGAACGTCCCGATCGGTACGTGGGCGCTCTATGCGATTCCGACCGATTCGCTTGGTTTGCGCGGCGGTTCGACGCCGATCGTCCACGTCTTCGTCGTCGACGGAGCGGCGCCTGCCGTGTCGATCACGAGCCCGACCGAAGGACAGAACTTTGCCGAGGGCGACAACGTTCCGCTCGCGGCCGACGTCTCGTCGTCGGTCACGATCCTCGAGTTTTACGATCAGAACAACACGTTGATCGGCCGTCGCACGGCGAGCCCGTGGACGACGCAGTGGCGCGTCATGACGCCCGGCAACTACACGATCACGGCCAAGGGATTCACGTCGCAGGGACAATCGGCGACATCGGCACCGGTCGGGATCGTCGTCAACCCGATCAACCATCGGATCAGCGGACGAATCGTCGATTCGATCACCGGAGCCGGGATCGAAGGCGTGACGCTGAACCTGACGAGTCCTTCGAATCCGAACATCACCGCGCAAAGGGTGTCGGACGCCGACGGCGCGTACCTGTTCACGGGCCTCGGAACGACGCCGAACGATTCGGTCGTCATCACTCCTTCGGGTGCGGGTCTGACATTTCAGCCGGCGACGCGCGGCATCGGATTCCTCGGATACATCGAATGGCCGAATCAGAATTTCACCGCAACGCGGGAAACGCAGATCACCGTCGCGATGACGAGTCCGGCGAACGGCGAGATCTATACCGCACCGGCGGCGATCGATCTCGCGGCCGATGCGTCGAGCAGTGCCGGCGCGATCTCGCGCGTCGAATTCTACCGGCAATTCGGCTCGAACGTCCTTCTCGGAACCGACGATACGGCGCCATATTCGTTGCCGTTGACTGACGTTCCGGCCGGAAACTTCACGTATTTCGCCCGCGCCTACGATTCGACGGGCGCGGCGACCGATTCTGTGCCGGTGAGCGTGTCCGTGGCGGCGGCTCCGACCACCGTCCGGATCGTCGGGACGATCGAGAATCCGGGCGGCGGATGGATGCCGGGAATCACCGTCCGGCTGGCCGGGACGGCAAACGGTTCGCCGGTCACGCAGACATCGGTGACGAACTCATTCGGGACGTTCGCGTTCTACAATCTGCCGATCGGCGGCGACTACACGGTTACGCCGCAGGCGATCGGGACGATGACGTTCACGCCGGAATCACAGACATTCACCAATTTGACGGTGAACAACGACGACGTGCAGTTTCTATCATCTGCACCGAACCAGGCGCCGACGGTCGTCATCAACAGTCCGGCGGACGGATCGACTTTCAACATTCCGGGAACGATACCGATCAGCGCAACCGCCGCCGATTCCGACGGAACGGTCACGCATTTCAGGATCACGGCGGTCGGAAACAACCGCTCAACCACGGTCGGCGAATCGAACAACGGGATACTCAATTTGAACTGGTCGCCGACCGCGCCGGGCCCGTACACACTATGGGCGACGGCCACCGACAACGGAGGATTTCAGACATCGACATCGGTTGAGATAACCGTCACGAACAATACCCCGATCACAATCTCAGGTCGGATCGTCGATCGCAATTCGACCGGGATCGAAGGCGTCGCGCTCGAACTCAAGAACTTCCCCGAGACGAGCGTGGTCGCGACCGCGACGACCGACGCCGCCGGCAACTTTCTTATCGAGAACGTGCCGAGCTTCGGAAATTACGTCCTTCGTGCATCGAAGCTGAATTACACCTTCGCGCCGCAGAAGTGGACCCTTATCAACGTTTCGGCAAACGAGACCGGCGCCGACTTCACCGGAACGCTGCAATTGGCAAGATCGGAATTCGACGGCGACGGGGCAAGCGATCTCGCGGTTTGGCGGCCTTCGAACGGCGTCTGGTATGTCGAACGATCGACCGACGGAAGTGCGACCTCGATCCAGTTTGGCGGAGCCGCGTTCGGCGATGTCGTCGTCCCCGGAAACTTCGACGGCGACCTGAAGACCGACTACGCGGTCTATCGCCACGGCGTTTGGTACATCCGTCAGAGCTCGAACGGACAGGTGCGGGTGACGAACTTCGGAATCTCCGGCGACAAGCCGGTCTCGGGAGATTTTGACGGTGACGGAAAAACCGATCTCGCGGTGTGGCGTCCCACTGACGGCGTCTGGCACGTCCTTCGGAGCAGCGACGGCGGGTACGAATCGCGTCAGTTCGGACTGAACGGCGACGTTCCGCTCGCCGGCGATTTCGACGCCGACGGCAAGAGCGACATCACCATCTGGCGGCCCTCAACCGGTGTCTGGCACATTCTCAGAAGTTCGGACGGCGGGTACTTTTCGACGCAGTTCGGACGTGACGGCGACGTCCCGTTGATCGGTGATTTCGACGGCGACAAACTCGCCGATCAAGCCGTTTATCGGCCGTCAAGCGGCGAATGGTTCGCGACGCTCAGCGCTACGAACGGATTCATGATCCGCCAGTGGGGAATCGCGACCGACATTCCGGTGCCGGGAGATTACGATCGCGACGGAAAGACCGATCTCGGTGTTTTCAGGCCGTCCGAAGGCAATTGGTACGTTCGTCGAAGTTCGGACGATTCCTATTTCGTAACGCACTTCGGACTTGAGGGCGATATTCCCGTTCCGTCAGCATATTGATCGATGGACGAGGGTCCGGCGCTATTCGGACCCTCCCCATTCGAACAGAACTTTGAAGGTCTGCGGGGCGCGGCGTCGCGCGTTGGCGTTGTTGGTCAGTTCGACGCGGAGTTTTTCGAGGTCGCGGGGTTCGTCGACGTCATACCACGACGGGACTTCGCGGAGGTGAAGACCGAGGTCGGACGCGTTCCTGAAGACGTCATCGAAAGTCCTCTGAGAACTCCACCGGACGCCGCCGAAGATCGACGGAACCGCGGTCCGCAGACCGATCAGATAAAATCCGCCGTCAGTCGTTTTTCCCAAAACGACGTCAGTTTCGAGTTCGAGAAACTCAAATGTCTGCTCGATGTAGTCCGCGGGAAATGTCGGGCTGTCGGTTCCGATCATCACGACCGACTCCGCGCCCGTCGCAAGCGCGTGTTCGAACGACGAAACGACGCGCTCGCCGAGATCATTTCCAACCTGCGCAAACGTTGCAATGTCGTTTCCGACGATTTTCGAAAGGGCCGATTGTTCCGACGCGGGCGAAAAGGCGATAATCACATTTTCGCAAATCCGACGGGCCTTTTCCGTTGTGTCGGCGAGGAATGCCTTTGCGAGAGCCGCGCAGGATTCGGCCGGGATCATCGGCTCGAGCCGGGTTTTGACGGCACCCGGCAGCGGCACTTTGGCCATGATCACGATCGCGCGTTTCATGGAATAGATTTTAACGCCGGAGTGATCTTTCAAGAAGTTCAGCGAATTTGGATATGCATTATTACAACGAAGAAGATCTGGCCAGATTCGGCGAGATCGCAAAGTATCGTCCCGAACTTTTCGAGAAGTTCCTTGCCTGGTACAGCGCCTGTCAGGAAGAAGGGGCGCTGTCGAAGCGCGAGAAGGCGCTGATCGGACTTGCGGTCGCCGTCACCGTGCAGTGCCCGTATTGCATCGAAGCGTTCACCAATTCGTGCCTCGAGAACGGATCGAACATGGATCAAATGACGGAGGCGATGCATCTCGCGTCCGCGATCCGCGGCGGTGCGAGCCTCGTTCACGGCATCCAGTCGCACAACGCCCACGACAAAGTGAGCATGTGAAGGCATTTGGGATTGCGGATCTGTTTGGAGTTCCGCCTTCAGGCGGCCCTTGGCATTTGGGATTGGGGATTTGGGAATTCGGAGTGCAATGCAGAAACGCGCACGAAGTAAGCGTGCACGCTCGCGGACCTGGCGGGCCTTGCGTTAGATCATAGGCTGATTACTGATAATGGATTCAGGGATTCAGATAACACGAAACGGACGAACGGCGATCCCGACGGCGTCGGCGCCGTTTGCGTCGCGGGCCGGCGATCTGAGCTCTATCTCGATCGACACGCTGCAGGTGAACGTCGGGAAGCTCTGTAATCAAGCTTGCAAGCATTGTCACGTCGATGCCTCGCCGAAACGCACCGAGATAATGTCCGCCGCGGTCGTTGACGAGTGTCTGCGAGTCATCCGTGAGTCGTCGATCCCGACGCTCGACATCACCGGCGGCGCGCCCGAACTCAATCCGAATTTCCGGCGATTCGTGACGGAAGCGAGATCGCTCGGCGCGCATGTCATCATTCGTCACAATCTCACGGTGATGTTCGAAGACGACCAAACGGATTTGCCCGATTTTTTCGCGATCAACGGGGTCGAGATCGTCTCGAGTCTTCCGTATTTTCAGCAGACGCAAACGGACGCGCAACGGGGAACGGGCGTGTTCGAAAAGTCGGTCGAAGCCTTGCGTCGGTTGAACGCGGTCGGCTATGGCGCCGACGAACGGCTGAAGCTCAACCTCGTTTACAATCCCGTGGGCGCATTTCTTCCGCCCTCGCAGGCCGCGATCGAAGCCGACTTCAAGCGCGAGTTGGACGCGCGTTACGGCATTGTTTTCAACAACTTGTACACGATCACGAACATGCCGATCGCGCGCTATCTCGATTGGCTGCGGCGTTCGGGCAACGAGGCGTCGTACATGACGAAACTCGTCAGCGCCTTCAATCCATCGACCCTTGGCGGGCTGATGTGCCGAAACATGGTCAGCGTCGATTGGAACGGCCGTCTGTTTGATTGCGATTTCAACCAAATGCTCGAGCTCGAAATGACGGAAGGCGCTTCGCGCACGATCTTCGATTTCGATTCGAATTCCTTGCGGAACCGGAAGATCGCGACCGCTGACCACTGTTACGGTTGCACCGCCGGCGCCGGATCATCTTGCGGCGGTTCCGTGGCGTAGAATTCCGGAGTTCAAGATTCCAGTCCTTAGCAGCATTCATCTATCAGCTTTCAGCTATCAGTTATCAGCTATTCCGAAGGTTCGGATCGGAGCTGGACTCGGAATAGCGGATAACTGATAGCTGATAACGGATAGTTGTTGCCTCGGATTCTGAAATGCAAATCCTGGAATCTTGAAATGCGAAGCCTGGAATCTTGTCTGCCTAACCCCCAAATTGCTCCGCGATCACCTTGTATCTGTAATCGAAGATATATTCGAGTTCCCGGCGGACAAAAAAGTGCCCGATGTCGCCGAGCGGTTCGAGCGGCAGGCGATAGCGCACGAGGTCCGTCATCAGTGTTCCGCCTTCGGGAGTTTCCTCAAAAGTATGAAGGTGGATCCATTGCCGGTACGGCGACTTAAGCGCCGTATCGACAAAATCGTACGGCGGGTTCCATTGTGTGATCTCAGTCTTCCAGGTGATCGGAATTCCCCGGAGTTTCAGCCGGTAGTCGATCAGTGCGCCTTTGCGGATTTCGATCGGCTGCGGCGTGATGATGTGAAAGTTGAGTTCCGGCGGCGTGATGCGCTCAAGATTGCCGGCGTCCGCGAAAAAATCGAAGACCTCTTCGCGTGGCCGGTTGATGGTCTGTTGTCGTTCGATCGAGTGTTCTGCCATTTCCTTCCCTTGTTCGTTTCTTGAGTTCAAAACAATCTTGTCAAAAACGGTCGGCCGTTCAAAGCCTGCACGAACAGAAATCCGATAAAGACCGCGTACCCGATTGCGAATGCGAAAGTGATCGGCGTCGCAAGAGCCGTGCGGAATTTATTCAGAATCCAGCCGACGAGCGGGACCGCCTGGATCGCGTGCAAACCGAGAAAATGCGCGACCCGCAGGTCGCCGGCGACCGTCGACCAGTTGACGAGCGGAAGGCCCGGACCGCCGTCGGCGCCCCCGACCGTGTGGCCGGTCTGCGCCGCCATGTACGCGCCTTCGACGCTGCCCAGTAGGAAGATCACTAGCCCGAGCCGAATTCCCCAAACGATCGGACGCGGGAGTTTGACATCGGTCGTCATGTATTTCCAGAGGATGGCGCCGGCGATCAGCGTATTGAGCGCGATCGCGATTCCCATGATCGCGTAGACGAACCCGTCAAACGGATTGCCGACGTTGAAATGCGACGTGGTTCCGCGCGCGGCCTGACCGACGACCGCGATCTGCTCGACCGCGAAGATCGCCGCCATCGCGATCGAGAACCTGCGTTTCGCGGTTTCCCATCCCGGGAGATAGTGGAAAAAGACGGCGATCGTCCAGACGTAGATCGAGATCGAAATGAAGAACTTGATCGGTTTGATCCAGCGGTTGATCCCGAGGATCTGCGTTTGATCGAACAACATGACGACCGCCAGGATCAGGAATCCGGCGAACGATACCGCTCCGGCAACGACCAAGATCTTTTGGTCCTCAAAAAATCGTCTGATCACGCCGAACCTCCTCGCGCAGCAAAACCCTCAGCGTCCAATACATCAGATAGCCGATCGGCCCGAACATGAACGTGAAGAAAAGACACGGGATCACCAGCCAATGCGAAATGCCGCGGACCTGCGCGTCATTCACTTCCCACGTGCCGACGAGCAGGTCGAAGGCGAGATAATGGATCCATCCGGCAAGTACCGCCCACTCGTTGGTAAAAAGCTTCATGACGCCGGCGAGTGATCCGAAACCGCCTTCGGTCGTGGCGAAAAAGGCGACGATCAGTACCGTGTACGCGATCGCCAAAAGCAGCGGAACGGCGCCCGAATGGAGGATCTTCCTTGTCACGATCCAGCGCGGGGCGACCGCGAGAATGATCCAGCTGACGAGCGCGATCATGTTGACGATCGAAAAGATTGTTTCAGGTTTCATTGTCTCTCCTCTAATTAACAGCGTTAAGTTGTAAGTCAAAAAAAATCACTTGCGAAGACCCGCGATCAGCGTTGCGATCAGGTTGTCGATCAAGGTTTCCTGATCGACGAACGGAAATCCTCCGTGCTGGATCAGCAGCGACGTCAGACCGTGGATCGCCGCCCAAAGCGTTTGGCTGATAACCTCGATGTCATTGTCTTTCAACAAGTTGACGTCAAGACACTCTTTCACGACGGTTCGCATCGTCCCGAACGCCAGACTGCCGTTCGACTGTTCGAACGGCAATTCGGCTTCGACGGGAAGCGGCACGATGAAGATCATCGTGTACATCTCCGGATGCTTGAGGCCGAATTGGATGTACTCGCGCAATCCGAGCCGCAGTTTTTCGATCGGATTGTCGGAAAGGCGCTGGATCGCAACGATGTTGTCGGCGAGCCGGGCAAACGTTTCTTCGCAGATCTGGGATAGAAGGTCGTTCTTGTCTTTGAAGTAGAGATAGATCGTCGTCGGCGAATAGCCGATCTTTTCGGCTATTTTACGCATCGAGACACGCTCGACGCCCTCGGCGACGAACATTTCCCGCGCCGCCTGCATGATTTGCTGGCGCAGGGCCTCTTTGTCTTCGTCATATCGGCTTCGTGCGACCACGACGCTAAATTAACAGTGTTAAGTTGGGAAGTCAAATTGCGCGGAGCGCAAATCCAAATTCCAAGCTCCGCATTCCAGGCGGTGCATTCCAGACGGTGCATTCCAAGATTTCAAGGCAGGCATTTCAAAATTCAATCCGAATCATTAAAGACTAAGCAACTTCTGTCGTGAAATGCGCCGACTGGAATCCTGAAATGCACCGCTTGGAATGCGCAGCCTGGAATACTGAAATGCACCGCTTGGAATGCGCAGCCTGGAATACTGAAATGCACCGCTTGGAATTCGCAGCCTGGAATCTACTTCAAGTATTTCTTCGGTATCGGATTCTCGGGTGTTTCGCCTTGCCAGAAGATCGTCAGGATCCACCAGCGCTTGCCGTCGTTGAGGAGTTGAAAGCTGTTGATCCCGCGCATGAACGGCT
>JAKOSS010000444.1 GCA_029777145.1 Acidobacteriota bacterium
GATGCGGCCGACCGCCGTCCGCATGGTCCGTGACATGCTTGCGTACCTGCACACGAAGCCGACGCTCGTTTACACCGAGGCCGTAAAAACCGAGATCCAGCGCGGAAAGAGCAAGACCGAGAAACTTCAAAGGACCGAGTATCGCGAACATGAACGCCGGTTCTTTGTCGTCCCGGATATGCTGGCGGCGCCCGGAACCGTCAATTTCCGCAATATCGGCGACGACTACTACGCCGTTGTGCCGCCGGCGACGGAACTGGATGATTCGGAAGCGCGCCGGGCGTATCTTCAGTTCGTGCTCGATCCGATCGTCCTCAAGAACGCGACCGACGTCGTCTCGATGAAAGTCGGGATCAAGCAGATTCTCGACGAGCGGCGCAAGGTCAATTCCGACATTTCACCCGATTTCATGCTGGCCGTCTCGAGATCGCTCGTCGCGGCGGTCGACGCCCGTCAGCCGTTTCATCAGAGATTTCAGGCCGAAACCGCCGAGGCGCGGCGCAATACCGGCAAGAAGCCGATCAGTGAAACCGTCGACGCCGACGGCCGAAAGGTAGTTCAACTGACGCCGGAGCTTTACCTGATCGACGGCCGGTTCCAAATGCCGCGGCTCGAGGATGAACTGGCGCTGAAGCTTGCCGAGGCCTACGAAGGCGGCGCGGTCCTTTCGTTCTATTTCGCACAGCAACTCAAGGGTCTCGAAGAGTCCGAGTTCGACATCGCCAGTGTCTTTCGCGACATGATCCTTTCGTTCGACCCCGCGAAGGAAGCGACGCGGCTGCAGGATAACGACGCCGCCCGCAAGCGCGCGCTCGCATATCGCGAGGAACAGCGGAAAGCGGCTCTTGCGGTCATCGAGAACCCGGTCACGAAACGCCTTCTCGAGATCGAGCCGATGATCAAGGCGCAGAAGTATTCGGACGCGGATAAGGAGCTGAAGGTTCTGCTCAACGCCAATCCGTCCGACCTTCGGATCTACTACGCGCTGGGCCGTGTCAAGAGTCTATCGGCCGCGGCCGTGACCGATGTCGAGGAACGAAATGAGTTCATCAAGGAAGCCCAGGCGCATTTTTCCAATCTGCTGACCCTTGCGAAGGATACGCCGGGGACCGATCCGGCGCTCATCTCGCTGACCTACGTCGCGCTCGGCAGGCTATATGAGTATTACGATCAGAACGAGTACGCGATCAAGATCTACGAAGCGGCGATCAGGATCGGCGACGTCAAGGGCGGCGGCTTTCAGGAAGCGGTTGCGGCCCGCGAACGACTTTTGAAGAAACAGTGAACTTTCGAATTCTGCTATTTGCGATCGTGTGCTTGACCGTATCGCTGCCGGCGATCGCGCAGCGTCGAACGACGCCCGCCAAGACTTTTCCGAAGCCGAAAACCGAGGTCAAGGTCAGTCCTTCAAAGCCGTTCGTCATTCCCGACGCCGAGTGGCGACGGCTTGCCGACGCTTTGACGTCCGAAAACTGGTCGGTCGCGGCGGATCTCGCAAAGGCCGACATGGCGCGGCTTCCGGCTGAAAACGAAAAGCGCCAGCTTGCCCAGTTGCGGTATCTGACGATGTTTGCGATGGCCGGGCAGATCCTGGATTCATACGGAAAGGGAAACACGGACGAGACGGAACTCCTTTGGACGGAGCTTGATCGCGTCGTCGGCGAGAATATCGGAAAGGAAGTCATCATGCCGGCCCGGACTTACTCCGCCGACTGTGCGGGAAAGCTGAATTTCATCTGCCGTGTCAAGGATTCCACCGATGAGTTGCGGACCACCGCGACCAATCGCGAAGGGACTTCGATCCATTCGTTCGATTACGTGAAATTTGACACGATCGCTCCGGCGCTTACCGAGGACGGCCGCAAGATCTTTGTCGGCGGTGTTTTGAAGGACGCCGATTACAACGACGATCCGAAAAAACCGTGGGCGCTGAGACTCTATTTCAAGACAGGATTTATTGTCGAGGGCGCCCCCTGATCAGCGGCGGTGACGATGTCTGTGCCGCGGGAACCGCACCGCGGTCGTCGCCAGGACCACCAGCAGGAGAAAGAAGAACGAGTTGGCCGGCGTCCGCAGCGGAAAGTCGAAGAAGCTGTGGACGAGGATCCCGAAGCAACCGGCGAGCGCGCCGATCGCGATCGACCGGCGATTGTGTTCCGTTTCGGGCGCGATGATCGCGAAGCTCTTGCGGAAGAGCAGGTAAACGAAGGCCGCGACACAAGCAAACCCCAGAATTCCCGCATCCGACAGAATCTGCAGATAATCGTTGTGCGCCTGCTCGACCCGAAAGGCGCCGTTCCACGTGTCGTAGTGCGGAAACGCCGTCCCGAACGCGTCGAGGCCCGCTCCCAAAACCGGGTGGTCGATGAATACCTGAACCGCGACCCACCAGAAATGAAATCTTCCGCTGCTGGCGTCGGCCTGATTCGTGATCCCGACTCCGCGGAGCAGCGATTCGTCGCCGCCGAGGAAAAGCAGAGCGGCGATCAGGAACACGGCAAATAGGCCCGCAAACGCGGCGATCACCCATTTTGCGGGCATCGGCGCGGATTCGACTTCAGCGCCATCGGAAGAACTGTCACGGCGCCGACCATAAAACAGGATCGCGGTAAAACCTGTCACGGCCACGAGGCTCAGGACGCCGCCGCGCGACCCCGTCAGGCCGATCGCGATCATCATCAGCACCAACGCGATCACCAAAAGCAGCCGCTTGTCCTTTTTGGTCGCCTTGCCGAAGAGCAGTCCGAGCGTCAATCCGACGGACATTTCCATCAGCGCCGCGAAGTGATGCTGGTTGACGTACGAACCGAACGGGATCGCCTGCGGAGTCGGTCGCCAGCCGTAAATGCCCTGCGGGTTCGCCAGTCTCTGAAGGATCCCGAAAAACGCGAGCAGCGCCGCGAAGGTAACGATGAACGCCGCCAGACGCTTGATGCGTGTCTCGTTGTTGAAAAGAGTGTACGCCGCGACGAAGAAAGTGAGTTGGATGACGAGCAGGATCAGCGCATTCCAGGTGGCGTACGGATCGATCGAGATCGACGAAACCGCCGGAACCGAGATTCCGGGCACGGTTGACGATCTGACGGGCAACAACTGGATCAGTCCGATCACGATCAGCGCGGCGATCGGAATCTGAAGAGCGCTCGTGCTGAATCGCAACTCGCGGCGGCGCGCGCCATCGGCAAGCCACAGAGCAACCAACACTCCGGTGGCGATCGAAATGAATCCGACCGACCAGGTCTCGACCGCGCCGTACGCGAGCGTCGCGAAAACAACGATCGCGTAGAGCACGACGACCGCGGCGCTGTTCAATCGAGACGCTTCATCTCCCGCCGGCGCCGACTCGTCGGTGACAAGTGCTGATTGTCCCTGTTTCTCGATTTCTTCGGTCATCAGATCAATTCCCGGCAAGCGAAAGTTCGAGATCGTCGAACCAGACGCGTCCCGCGATCGGACAGATCGCCGACTTGCAATCAGCCCTGACCAAGTTGATCGCCACGCCGTCCGTTCCGTCCGGAACCGTGAACGACGCGTTGAATTTGGTCCATTCCGCTTTTGCTTCGAGGTTCTGGACGGATGCGATCACCTTCGTGTCGGCGCCGACAATGTCCCATCGCAGCGTTGCGGTCGCCTTCAGGTCCGACCTGTAATAGCCGCTGATCGTGTACTGCCGGCCCGGCTCGACGGCCACGGTCTGGCTGACGATCGCACCGGACGGCCCGGAATCCTCCGCAAAAACCAATACCAGACCGCGATTGCCGGAATGCTTCTGGGCCTCGTCGACCGCGGCCTGCGGGCTTCCACCGGTCGGGAGCCGCCATTCGAAAACCGACGGCGACTGGAGCGACACAGGGTTTTCGAATCCGCCGTTGTCGATCTTGCCGGGTACGAACCGTCCGTCCGAGATTCCGGTCGCGTCACGATATCGCTTTGCGCCGATCATTTCACGCAGGATCTCGTCGCCCTGAGCTTTGAATTCATCGGTGCGCTGTTTCTCCGACAGCGAATTCCACACTGCGACCGCGTCGTCGAATCGCTTGTCACGTGCCAGAAACGCCGCCAGCGCGGCCCGGAGGGTCGGCGAATCGCCGGCGAGCGATCGGACAGTGGCGACGTCGGCATCATAAACTTGCCAGGCGTTGGCGATCGCGGGATTTGCCAGCAGCGGGTCGGCGTCCGATGCTTGCCGGATCAGTCGGAACGCCTCGTCGTCCTGCCCTTGCCGCAGGAGGAAATTGCCAAGCGCCCATGAAACCTGGGCATAGTTGGGCGCGAGTTCGTGGGCTTTCCGGAGCGCGGCCTCTGCGCCCGGATCGTCGCCCGATCGCGATCGCGCGTTTCCCAGATCGAGCCAGAGCTGATAATCGTCGGGCGACAACGCGACCGCTTGCTCATATTCCCCGATCGATCGCGGCAGGTCCTCGGGGAAGAACGTCCGTTCAAGCAGCCGCGCGTGGACCGAACGGGCACGCGGATTCGACGGCGCGATCCGGACCGCGAGCGCGGCGATCTCTTTGTAGGCTGCCCGCGACGCGATCGTGTCGGCAAACAATGTAACCGCGACCGCCAGACCCACGACGATCGACAAGCCGGCGGCTGCAAATGCAGCGATGCGCCGGCCCGAGGTCGCAAGTTTTATCGCTTTGTTCGGCATAATCAACGGCCGTTAATCGAAGTCGAGCGGCTCGATTCGGATCAGCGCGCGTTTGAGCGCGACGTTCGACTCGCTGCAGATCTCGCGGACCTCACGCAGACGCTCGGGCGTGAGTCGCCTGAACGATACAAGGATCTCCTGGACGTCGAGTTCGCGGCATATTTCTTCCAACGAGCCGTTTCCTCCGTAAACCTTCAATCCGTGGATCACTTTTCCTTTTTTGAGCGGATCGTCATCAACGAATCCGATCGGATTGCACTCCCACTCGGGATTGTTCTTCAATTCGCGCAGGATCATTTCGCCTCCATCGCCCGCGCCGTAGATCAGCACGTTCCGGCCGTTTTCGGACATCGGGATCGGAAGCATCTGACGGAAAAGCCTGAAGGCGATCCGGCTCCCGGCGAGTGCCAGGAACATGACGATGCCGTCGACGAGGAAGACGGCCCGCGAGAAATTCTGAAATCGGAAAAGCAGGAGGATCACGAGAACGCTCAGGATCGACCCGTAAAGATTGCCGCGGAAGAACGCCATGAAGTCGCGCAGGCCCGTGTAGCGCCAGATTCCGCGGTAAACGCCGACCGCGAGAAAAGCGAACAGTTTGAGGACGATCAGGATCGGGACCGTCTTGATGAAAAGGTCCCAGTTGCCGCTCGATTCGAACGGACCGAAAAGCAGCACGTATGACGCATAGTACGCAAGCGTGATAAGAATCGCGTCGAGAAGGATCTCAAAGATGCGGCGCTTGTGCGACAGATTCAGCAAGAATCCGAAGGCGGCTCCGGTCTGGAGCGCCATTTCCTCGTCCTGCTCTTTGTACACCTTCACTTTCGCGAGGTACACGCCGATGATCGTCAGCACGATCGTGAATGTGGCGATCAGCGCCAGGCTCTGACTCGTCTGCAGTTCCCGAACGGAGAGCGCGATCGCGCCGGCGAGGATCGCGAAACCGTAGAGCATCAGAACGGCCGCGCGTTCCGAGAGTCCGAGTGCCACGAGCCGGTGCGACGTGTGATCGCGACCTCCTTGCGACGCCTTGCGTCCCCAGATCTTTCTGAGGATCGTGACGAACGTCGTGTCGAAGATCGGAACGAACAGGATCAGAACCGGAACCGCGAGGATCGTCAGAACGCCGCGAGAACGACCGCCGACCTGATTCAGCAAGACCGACGTCGAAAGCAGAAAGCCGACGAACATCGATCCGCAATCGCCCATGAAGATCGAGGCGGGATTGAAGTTGAACGCCAAAAAACCGGCGAGCGCTCCGATGAACACGCCGATCAGCAACA
>JAKOSS010000445.1 GCA_029777145.1 Acidobacteriota bacterium
GATTTGGGATTTCGGATATGGTCACGCAATCCGAATTCCGAAATCCCACATCCCAAATCCGAATTCCCAAATCCCAATTCCAAAACGGTCTTGTGGATCTGAACCAAGTCACAATCTACGCAACCGACCCGATCGCGGTCGTCGAGTTTTACGAAAGACTCGGATTGCGGCGAATCGTCGACAGCCTGCCGCGCTACGCACGTCTCGAATGTCCCGACGGAGATTCGACGCTCTCGGTCCACGCCGCCGAAATTGACCTGGCTTCGGGCATCGTACTTTACTTCGAGTGCGACGACCTTGACTCGAAAGTCGCGGATCTCAGTTCGTCCGGGATTGAGTTTGAACAGGATCCCAAGGATCAGGACTGGCTGTGGCGGGAGGCATACACCCGCGACCCCGCCGGCAACCGCATCTGCCTTTACCATGCGGGTGCAAACCGGAAGAATCCTCCGTGGCGTCTGAAAGATATTTAAGAGCCCGCGCACGGTTGATGGAAGACAAAGTTTGACCTAATATCTTCGCTGTTCAGAATTTGACTACGAGAAGGATCATTATGAAACGAATTACAATTTTACTGATCGCGTTTGCCCTGTTGATGATGTCTTCGGCATCGGTTTCCGCGCGACGGTCAGGTTCGACCGATGCGTTGGTTGGAAACTGGGACGTCACGATCTCCGCCCCTGGCCAGGAATTGGCCGGAACGCTCAAACTCGAAAAGGACGGTGAAAACTACAAGGGTTCGCTGACGACCGACCTCGGCGAGGCTCCGCTGAAGAACATCAAGATGACCGAAAGTTCGTTTAGCGCCGATATGACCGCCAACGTTCAGGGTCAGACCTTTGAAGGTACGATGACGGGGAAACTGGAGTCCGAAAAGCTGAACGGTGAAATAAACCTGTCTGGACTCGGATCGATCCCGTATTCGGGAAAGAAGAAATAGGACCGCGTTCAACCACACCTTGAAGTAAGGGCCGGCGAGCGGCCCTTTATTTGTTACGAATTGGGATTGTGCTAATCTTTCACTTTGCTTTTTGCCTATTATTTTCAAGATTCTAATCTGAGGAACTTTTTGATATGTCTTTAACAGTTGTGGGTTCGGTCGCTTTCGATGCGCTTGAGACGCCGTTCGGCAAACGCGACAAGATTCTCGGCGGCGCGGCGACGCATTTCTCTCTTTCGGCGAGTTTTTTCACGCGGGTCAACGCCGTCGGCGTCGTCGGGAATGACTTCGGCGACGACGAATGGGCCGTTTTCGAGCGACATTTCGTCAACACGGATGACGTCGAGCGCGTCGCGGACGGCAAAACGTTCTTCTGGAGCGGCCGTTACGATTACGACATGAACGTCGCGCACACTCTCGACACGCAGCTCAATGTCTTCGAAACGTTCGATCCGAAGCTCTCGGAAAACTCGAAAGGCGCCCGACTTCTTTTCCTCGCGAACATCCTTCCGATGCTCCAGAAACAAGTTCGCGAGCAATGCGCGAAGGCCGAGTTCGTCGCCATGGACACGATGAATTTCTGGATCTCGTCGATGAAGGAAGCCGTCATCGAAACGATCAAAGTCGTCGACTGCATCATCATCAACGACGCCGAAGCACGACAATTGACCGATGAGCCGAACATTCACAAGGCAGCGCGCAAGATCCTCGCGTACGGTTTGAAGGCGGTCGTCATCATGCGCGGCGAATACGGCGCGACGCTGTTCACC
>JAKOSS010000446.1 GCA_029777145.1 Acidobacteriota bacterium
ATACAACGCGGTTTACAAGGAACAATGGCGCGAGTTGTTGTCGGACTACGGCGAAGTTTTCGAAGCGTGGCTCGACGGCGCGAACGACAATTCGAAGCGGATGGTCTATGACTTCAATGGCTTTTTCGGAACCATCCGATCGATACAGCCAAACGCGGTGATCTTCAGCGACGCCGGTCCGGACATTCGTTGGGTCGGCAACGAAAAAGGATTCGCCGGCGAGACGAACTGGTCGAACCGCGATAACGAGGGTACGTTTCCCGGATTTGCCGGCGAGGCGGCGCTGAACGTCGGCGACGAGAACGGCGATTCGTGGATACCTGCCGAGTGCGACGTTTCGATCCGGCCCGGCTGGTTCTATCATCAGGAAGAAGACGCGAAACTGAAATCCGTCGAGCAGCTGATGGAGATCTGGTACGGCTCTGTCGGCCGCAACTGCAATCTTCTTTTGAACATCGGCGTTGACCGCCGCGGTCTGGTCAACGAGAACGACGCCGCCCGTTTGATGGAATTCAAAAGAGCGCGTGACGCGGCGTTTGCGACAAATCTCGCTTCAGGACGCATTGAAGCATCAAGCACGCGCGATCCGCGGTTTTCGCCGGCGGCCGTCCTTGACGGCAAGTTCGGGACATTTTGGATGCCGCGGGACAATGACAATAGATCAGAGCTGACGATCGATCTTGGTCGGGAAACCGCGCTCGACACCGTCGTCATCCAGGAGAACATCGCTCTTGGACAGAGAATCAAGAGATTTTCCGTTGCCGTTTGGAACGGCCGCGAGTTCATCTCAGTCGCGCGTCAAACCACGATCGGCTACAAACGGATCGTCAGATTCAAAACGGCAGTTACGAGCAAATTAAGGATTTCATTCGACGACTCAAAGGCGACGCCCGCGATCTCGACACTCGAGATCTACAAGACAAGAGAACCATGAGCAAAATTTCACGACGCGACTTACTGAAAACAGGCGCCCTCGCGGGACTGACCGCGACGATCGCCTCGGCAAATACGCACGTCAACGCGGCTGATTCGAAGTCGGCGGCAAAATCGATGATCGGCGTTCCGTTCGAGAAGCGCGAGAAGGTCCGGTTCGGCATCATCGGCAGCGGCGAGCGCGGAAAATCGATGATCCACGACTTTCTCGGGATCGAGAACCTCGAGATCAAGGCGATCTGCGACAACGTCAAGGCGAACGCCGAAGAGGGACGCGCGATGATCGAGAAAGCCGGCCGTCCGATTCCCGAACTCTACACCGACGGCGACTACGCGTTCAAGAAGATTGTCGCGCGCGACGACCTCGATTTCGTTTACATCGCGACGCCGTGGGAATGGCACGCGCCGATGGCGCTCGCCGCGATGGAAGCCGGAAAACACGTCGGTGTCGAGGTTCCGATGGCGACGACGATGGCCGACATCTGGAAGATCGTCGATACGTCGGAACGGACGCGCCGTCACTGCCTGATGCTCGAGAACTGCTGTTTCAACTACAACGAGCTTCTCGTGCTGAACATGGTCCGCGACGGGGTTTTCGGAGAACTGACGCATGCCGAGGCGGCTTATCTTCACGATCTTCGCGGGATCGTCAACGAGGACCGAAGTGAAGGACTTTGGCGCCGCGCCTGGCACACGCGCGTCAACGGAAATCTCTATCCGACGCACGGCCTCGGACCGGTCGCCAACTATCTCGACATCAACCGCGGCGACAAGTTCGATTATCTCGTCTCGGTCTCTTCGCCGTCGAAATCTCTCGACGCATATCGCGCCGCGACGGTCGGCAAAGACTCGTTCAAGTGGAAGGAAAAATATATCTGCGGTGACATGAACACGTCGATCATCAAGACGTCGAAAGGCGTCTCGATCATGCTCCAGCACGATGTTTCGACGCCGCGTCCTTACTCGCGCCTGAATCATATTCAGGGAACGAAGGGAACGTTCTGCGATTTTCCGGTCAGGCTTTTCATCGACGGTCAGGAAGGCGGCCACAAATGGACCGATCTTTCGAAGGTCAAAGACAAATACGAGCACTGGCTCTGGAAGAAACTGGGTGAAAAGGCCCAAGGCGCGGGCCACGGCGGGATGGACTTCATCATGGCCTGGCGGATCGTCCAGTACTTCAACGAAGGCTTGGTCCCGGACCTCGACGTTTATGACGGAGCAAGCTGGACGGCGCCGTTCCCAATGAGCGCCGAATCGGTCGCGAAAGGCTCGATGCCGGTCAAATTCCCGGATTTCACCCGCGGACGTTGGAGCGAAAAGAGGAGCACGTTAGCTTAAAGTAAACGTTATTTGCCCGAGGCAGCGCGGATCAGATCATTCGTGCTTCTTCGTGTTCCTTCGTGGAAAGTACGTATATGAATCGTCGAGAATTCCTTGCCGGAGTTTCCGCGACCGCGCTCGCGGCGATGTCGCAGCGCGTTCTGTTCGCTCAGGAGTCGGGAAAACCCTTGAGCGTCATCGTAATCTGGCAGGACGGATTTCCTTCGATCGACGGTTTTTCACTCACGCGTGACCAACTTGCGTCTGCCCTGAAACCACATAACGCGCGATTTGTCGGGATCGGCGAACTTGCATCAATCTTGTCCAAGGACATTGACGTTCTGGTCAACCCCTACGGCTCGGCATTCCCGCAATCGGCGTGGAAAGCGATCCTGCAGTACCTTGTCGACGGCGGAAATTTCGTCAATCTCGGCGGTCGTCCGTTCTCGGTCCCGGTCGGCGACGACCTGAAATCGCGCACCTCGCAGACGAACTATCACAAGCGACTCGGGATCACGCAGTATTTCGCTAACGACGGTACGTCGCTTGATCGATTCGCCGCCCAAGCTGAGGGTATCGCGATCGCCAAACCGAAACGCGTCTTCGAAAGCTACCTGAAATTATCGAACGTCAACGATTTCCCTGACGAAGCCGGCAGCGACGGGCGTCGCGAGGCTTCGGTCACGCCGCTTGTTTTCGGTTTCAAAAAAGAATCGACAAACGAATTCCCGTCGGCGACGCCGATCGTCCAGATCGATCGACTGCGCGGCGACTTTGCCGGCGGGCGTTGGATACTCGCGAACTTCGAAGGCGAGATCGACCCGACGACGCTTGCGAGCCTCGTCCAAAATGCCGGGATCGGCGGACACGAGATCGTCGCCCGCACCGAGTACGCGAGGATCGATTCGAGCGAGGCGCCGATTGTCAACGTCGAACTCGTTTCGCCGCGCGATCGCCAATCGATCGTCTCTGCCGACGTCCGGATCACGGACGCTTTCGGACGCCGCGCTCAATCGGCGCCAATCCAGATCTCGGCTGGAAAATCGTTGCAGACGACTCTGAAGCCTTTGTCGCCCGGCTATTACGACGGCGTCGTCGCATGCGATCTGAAGTCCTCGAACGGAACCAACGTCAAAGAGATCTCAAGTTTCGGATTTTGGGTAACCGACGGGAAACCGATCGTCAACGGTTCCCCGATCACCGCCGACCGTCACTTTCTCATTCGCGACGGCGAGCCGTTCCCGGTCGCCGGCACGACGTTCATGTCGCCGAGCGTCGCGCGCCGGTTCCTGCTCGAACCGACGGTCGACGAATGGAACTACGAGTTTTCCCGGATGAAAAATGCCGGCGTGAACATGATCCGAACCGGGATCTGGACCGGTTGGTCGCTCTATTTCGACAAGAACGGCGACGTTCGCGAAGACGTTTTGCGCGCGTGGGAAGCCTTTGTTCTGACCGCGGCCAAATACGACATCCCGGTGATCTTCACGTTCTACGCGTTCATGCCCGAGATGTACGGCGGCGAGAACGCATATCTCGATCCGAAGTCGATCGCCGGCCAGAAGCGATTTCTTTCGGCGTTCGCGTCGCGTGTCCGCGGTGCGCGGGCGATCATCTGGGACCTGATCAACGAGCCTTCATTCGCGAATTCGAAGATGCTCTGGAGCTGTCGTCCGAACTACGACAAGTTTGAAGCCGCTGCCTGGAAATCGTGGCTGATTAGGCGCTTCGGCGAATCGGATGAGTCGAAACTCGCGGCAATTCTCCGCGACGTCTGGCAGCTTCGCGAAGACGAGGATGCGTTCGCGCTTCCGGCGTTGAAGGATTTTGACAACATCAACATCCACGTCGACCGTCGTCCGATGCGCGTCGTCGACTTCCGCCTTTTCGCTCAAGACATCTTCACCGATTGGGCGAAATCGATGCGCGAAACGCTCCGCAGCGCGGGACATTCCGAACAATTGGTGATGGTCGGGCAGGACGAGGCGGGAACGAACGACAGTCCGGCGACGCAGTTCCACGGCGACTCGATGGATCTGACCGGTCTTCACAACTGGTGGGCGAACGACGACCTGCTGTGGGATTCGGTCGTCACCAAAGCGCCAAACAAGCCGAATCTGGTTCAGGAAACCGGACTGATGTTCTACGAAAAGCAGGACGGCTCGCCGTGGCGCACCGACGCGCGGGCCGCGGATCTGTTGGAACGCAAACTCGCGCTCTCGCTCGGCGCGAGCGGTGCGGGATTCATCCAGTGGATCTGGAACATCAATCCGTTCATGGACAACGAAAACGAAGCGGCGATCGGGTTCTGCCGCGTCGACGGATCGTTCAAAGAAGAGTTCGAACGATTCCGCGCCTTCGCGCAGTTTGCGAATCAGAATCGACGACTGTTCAAGGGCAAGATCGACGAGGACATCGTGCTCGTCATACCGCATTCGCAAATGTTCTCTGCCCGGAATCTCGCCGCCGAAGCGACCAAACGCTCGATCCGAGCGCTGCATTACGACCTGAAACACGCCTGCCGTGCGATCAGTGAATACCGGCTTGAAACGCTCCTTGCGGAAGAACGCGCGCCGTTGTTCCTGATCATGCCGGCTCCGCGAACCGTATCCGATTCCGGCTGGGCGAACTTGCTGAAACTCGTTGAAAAAGGCTCGACGCTGATCGTCACCGGGTATTTCGAGGCCGACGAACACTTCCGTCCGGCAGAGCGTGTATGCAAATTCTTCGAATTCATCGGATCGCGTCCGGTTAATCGCCGCGAAGCCGGAGCAGTATTCAGCGGCGAGAAACTCCAGCGCGTCGAACGCGCCGATACGGAAGACAACGTCCGCGCGTATGCGCATGGCCGGGGCAAGATCGTCTGGCATCCGGTCCCGCTCGAAAACGGCGACTCGACCGGGCCGATCGCGAAATTCTACGAGTCGGTCTTGCCTCCGCTCTTGAACCCGTACTTGCCTTCCGGCGAGATCCTTTCGGATGTACTGATTCGGGTGACGAAGTTTGAATCGGCATTGCTTTACACTTTCATCAACGAAACCGGACGCAACTACGAGATCACGATGAAAGAGCCGGGCATC
>JAKOSS010000447.1 GCA_029777145.1 Acidobacteriota bacterium
GAAAAAAAAGACCTCCCCGATGCGCCGGCGATTGAAAGCAAGCCGGTGCAGGGAAGGCTCTTCTGAGCCGAAAAGAGTCGCGAGTCGGGAGTCATACGACAGCGAAAGTCGCCGTGGATTTGAATTTCGACTCACAACTCACGACTCATGACCACTAACTACTGACTAATGACTAGCGACCACCGAATCCCGACTTTCGAAACTCATTCGCCCCTGATCTCGACCTCGCGAGGTTCGATCGGCGGAAGTTTCGGGACCGTCAGCGTCAGGACGCCGTTCTTTATCACCGCTCTCGCCTTGTCGGCGTCGACGCGGTACGGCAGATCGAATGTCCGGAACACCCGGTTCGAGCGCATCTCGGTGTAAAGTTTTTCCTTTTCCGTCCTTTCGGTTTCACCCTTGAGCGTGATCCGCCTCGGCTCGACCGAAACCTTGAGATCGGCGGCCGTAAATCCCGGGACTTCGGCGCAGACCTCGAGCTTGCCGTCGATCTCCTTCATCTCGATCGGAACTCTTTTGAGAATCTCGTTCTCGGCCTTGATCCAATCCTCCAATTCGTTTCCGAACTGCCTTCCGCGTTCGTTGAAGATCTCAAACGCGCGTTTGCCGATCTCCTGCGTGTACTTCGCGAAATCCTCGAAGAAATGTTCGGCCGTCACGAAAAGTGACTCCGGAGCCGGTTTCTTTTCGACTTTTTCAATCGCGGTTTTTGTTGCGTGTGCCATTAATACCTCCATTTGGCTTGATGATTACCGCCGTAATTGCGGCGTTCGATTATTGGATCTTTGAACTGATGCGCCGAATAGTCAGCCGAAGTCACGCGGACAACGCAGTTTGAATAGTGAATCCGCGTTTATCCGTGGCCGCAATTTATTCGCTGCACCAGTGTGCAACCGAATTGATTGCAATCGATGTGCCGATAACAAACGGCCACTATTCGTTGGTTTGCATCGGTTTGCGTATTAATCGTTCGATTTCAAACTGTGGCAGGTTGGAATTTTTCGCGATAGTTGAGGCGCTTTGGGTAGGATCACTCGCTGGGGATGTGGGATCGGGGAATGGGGATTTGGGATGTGGGATGTGGGAATGGGGATGTGGGATTTGGGAATTGGGATGTGGGATTTGGAATCTGGGATTGGGGATATTATGTGTGACCGAGGAGATCCGAAATCCGAACTCCGAAATCCGAACTCCGAAATCCCAACTCCGAATTCCGAATTCCGAATTCCGAATTCCGAAATCCCAAATGCCTGCGGCTTGCCGCCCGGATGTGCGGCGACACTCGTGTCGCCGTGCGGCGTCAATACTTGAACAGCGGCTCCGCCGCGAACGAACTTACCTGGCGGCACAGCCGCTTGATTTGTTCAGGTCGCCGACGGAATGGCAAGCCATTCCGCACATCCGGGCGGCAAGCCGCTACCTATTTCCGATTTGGAATTCGGGATTCCGGATTGATTCCACAACGCACTACATCCCAAATCCCAAATCCCAATTGCCTATTGTTTTTTTCGCACGACCGAGGCGAGGAAAGGCGCGAACAAAAGAAAGATCAGTCCGAAGGCCATCAGTCCGCCGCGGGTCGGGTCGTAATCCTCCGCGACCCGGTCCCATTCGAGGCCCATCACGAACCGGCCGAGAACGATCTCGAAGACAAAGGTGAGGATCATCCAGATCGTGCCGGCGGCGAACAGCGCGCCGCGTGACCAGGCCCGCAGCCAGTTGACCGAAAAATAAGCGATCGCGAAGATGATCGCGATCCCGACGAAAAATCCGATCCGGCGTGCGTTCAGATCCCCGACCCGCGGTGCGAGAAACAACTGGCGGAGAGTTCCGTGAACGCTTTCGGCAATGATGATCAGCAGCCAGACGGCGATCGTTTTGAAGCAAAACACCGCCGCGTCAATCCTCGAAACGGAGCACAGTCGTCTTGCCGTCGCCGCCGGTGATGTCGAGCCCGTCGTTCATCTCGGTGATGCTGAACGAGATCTTCACGATGCGCGTGTCGGGGATCGTGTGCGTCATGCTTTCGCCGAGCATGATCTGCATCGTCGTCGGCCCGCCGTCGGCGTCGAAATCAATCCCGGTCAGCGGCAGGCCGTCCTCGAGCCAGAAATCGTTCCCCGATTCGAAGATCCCGAGCCGCGTCGGGCGTCCCTTGTTCTGCTCGCCGTAGTCACTGACGAACTTGGTCCATGAGAACTTCTTTTTTGCTGCGCTTTTCATTGTCCTTACCTCAACACTTGGTCTTGCCCGTAAAGTCAGCATTTTCCGTGCCAAGCCGAAGCCCGCAGGACCGCGGGTCCGGCGGCGCCGGCGTGTGTAAAAATCCCCGAACTGTAATAAAATTGCGCGTGAAATATGCAAAACAGGATCGAAGTCTTTGAGCAGATGCTCGCGGCCGACCCGACCAACTCGATGGTCATGTTCGGGCTCGCGAAGGAATACGAAAAGACCGGAGAACACCGCAAGGTGATCGACTTGATCGAGCGTTATCTCGATTCGGCCGACGACGAGGGCAACGCCTACGGGACGCTCGCGCGGGCTTATGAAAAGTCCGGCGACCGCGAAAAGGCACGGGCCGCGTTCGAAAAAGGTATCGAGGTCTCGCTCGCGCACGGCCATCCGTCGATGGCGGGCGATTACCGGATGACGCTCGATCTCGAATTCGGCGAGGATTGATCAAGTCAGGAGTATTTATGAAGTTCAGGTTGCGAAACGCATTAATAGCATTATTGTTTCTCGTCAGTTTTGCCGCGCTGCCGCCGGCATTCGCGCAGCAGACGGCCCCGACCGAGGTCAAGATCGATTCGAAGATCTTTGACGCCTATACCGGACAGTACCGCGCTCCCGATATTCCGGATGCGGTGCTTTCGTTCTTCCGCGACGGCGACAAGTTTTATGTCCAGGTGACCGGGCAGGATCGCGTCGAGATCTTTCCTTCGTCCGAATCGACGTTTTTTCTGAAGATCGTCGAAGCCAAGGTCGAATTCGTCAAGGATCCGTCGACCGGCAAGGTGACGTCCGTCGTTCTGACGCAGGGCGGCGTGCCGCATACCGGAATCAGGTTTGCCGATACGCCGGCGCGAGATGAGCGTGTCCCGTTTGTCCGGACCGAGGCTATGATCCCGATGCGCGACGGCGTCAAACTTTTTACCGTGATCCTGACTCCGCAAAAACAGGACGGGAAGCTGCCGATCATCATGGAACGCACGCCGTACGGCGTTTCGGGTCAAAACTCGAACACGGTCAACGGCCGGAAACCGGAGCTGATCAAGGACGGCTACGTCTTTGTCTATCAGGACATTCGCGGCCGTTACAAGTCTGAAGGCGAGTTCATCATGAACCGTCCGCTCCATGATCCGAAGGATCCGAAAGGCGTCGACGAAAGCACCGACACCTACGACACCATCGACTGGCTGCTCAAGAACGTCCCGAACAACAACGGACGTGTCGGCATGATGGGCGTTTCCTATCCGGGCTGGCTGGCGGCTGTCGCGCTCGTGAATCCGCATCCGGCGCTCAAGGCGACATCGCCGCAGGCGCCGATGGTCGATACCTGGATGGGCGACGATTTCTTCCACAACGGCGCGTTCCGTCAATCGTACGGCCACGAATACGTTTACGAGATGGAGACCGCAAAGGACGGCGCATCGTTCTCGATGAACGGCGAGGACGGCTACGACTGGTATCTCAAGTTCAAGACGCTCGGAGAATTAACCGCGAGGCTCGGCGGGAAGCTTCCGACATGGAACTCGTTCGTCGCGCATCCGACATACGACTCGTTCTGGCAGGCGAAGGCGGCGCAACTCTACATCAAGCATGCGTCCGTGCCGACGATGATCGTCGGCGGATGGTGGGACCAGGAAGATATGTTCGGCCCGCTCGCGCTCTATCAGGCGCTTGAAAAGTCGGACAAGGAGAATCACGTTTCGCTCGTCATGGGCCCGTGGAATCACGGCGGCTGGAACGGATCGGGGGCGACGCTCGCCGACGTCAGTTTCGGCAGTCCGACCGGAAAGTACTTCAGGGAGAACATCCAGGCTCCATGGTTCGCTTACTATCTTCACGACAAGAAGCCGCTGAAACACGCTGAGGCGACGATGTTCCGGTCCGGCTCGAACGAATGGAAAGAATATGCATCGTGGCCGCCGCGAGCCGAGGCATCGCCGGGCAATCTCTATTTCCGTGAAGGCGGAAAACTTTCGTTCGACAAGCCCACGGCGAAGGCCGCGGGCGATTCGGACTCGTACGTTTCTGACCCGGCGAGTCCGGTTCCGTACCGGGCGCGGCCGATCGAAAGCACGTACGATCCGCGCGGGTCGCGCTGGCGCACCTGGCTTGCGCAGAACCAGAGCTTCAACGACGGACGTGAGGACATTGCGACGTGGTCCACCGACGTGCTCGACAAAGAAGTCACGCTCTCGGGCGACGTCATCGCGAACCTTTTCGCTGCGACGACCGGATCGGACAGCGACTGGGTCGTAAAACTCATTGACGTTTATCCCGACAAGAACGACGATCCGAAGATGAACGGCTACAAACTGATGATCGCCGAGGAGATATTCCGCGGACGATATCTCAACGGATTTACGGTCGCAAAAGCGATTAAACCCAATGCGGTCAACAAATACGTGATCGACCTGCGGGGCAACGACCACACGTTCCTGAAGGGACACAAGATCCTGGTCCAGGTCCAGAGCAGTTGGTTCCCGCTCTACGACCGGAACCCGCAGACGTTCGTCGATAACATCTTTCTGGCGAAGGAATC
>JAKOSS010000039.1 GCA_029777145.1 Acidobacteriota bacterium
AGATGGGTTAAGGATTGTTCGGTCAGTTCCACTCGTGTAGAATTCCGTTCAGAGGAGGCCTCAATGACGACCCTTACCAAGAATACTCAACGATCGCGCAACGCTCGAAAGTATTCTGCGAACACCCGTTTGCATCAAGATTTGGAAAAACTGATTCGGGAGTCGGGCGTGAGCCCCATCGAATCAATTGACCAACTATATGCAAAATCATTCGTCGGCGATGAAACGGAAGACGAAACGCGAGCCGACGTCGACGAATTCCTTGCGTTGCTCGAGCAAGTTCGAAAGCAATAGCCACATCTTCGCCAGCGTTTCAAAGGGTATTGGAGTTCGCAGCACTTCACACGCCATTACATCTAAGTTTGGCAGGTCTTTGGCACACAAAAAGGGTTCGTCGTGAATCAATCGACGATGAATTTGCTGGTTGATACCAATGTAATCTCATACACATTCAGAAAAGACACTCGTGCATCCGCTTACGAAAGACGTCTCATAGGCAACTTCTTGGAAATCTCGTTGGCCGAACTTAATCGTTGGTCGACGCGGCGCGACCGCTTTGTCGAGAACTACCTCATAATCTATCCGGACGGTGAGATTTGCAGCCGATGGGCGTCGGTCGTAGACGAATTCCGGCGCGCCGGAAATCCAATCGGCGTCGCCGACGCATGGGTTGCGGCAGTGGCACTCGAATTTGATATACCGCTTGTCACTCACAACCGGCGACACTTCGAGATGATTTCGAGGCTCAACATAATTTCGGAGGATGACAGCTGAACCGAGGAATGTACCCTGACTACGCAACGAGTTTTTTCCGCGGCCGGCCGCCTTTTGCGCCGTTCAGCCGCGCTGCTTTTGCCTTTGCATCCGATGAAACATGTCCGCCTTTCCGTCCGAGTTCCGCCATCCACGTCTTCGTGCCGAAAATTCCGTTCAACAGCCCGAACAATCGGTAATGCGCGTCGAGCTCTTCCCAATGAATCGCCGTGCCCTGCGGGGTGACCGAAACTTTCGCGATCTCATCGGGCGACGCGTTCCGGAGTTCGCGAATGAAGTGCGGCGGGAAGCCGAAGACGCATCCGTTCGTTAGCCTGATCACGATAAGGTTCTGTTCAAGGTCGAAAGCAGCGCTCGACGCTTTCGCTGCCGAGTCGAGGAATTGTTTCCCGCGTTTCGTCGCCGATTCCAAGCTCTTCGAAACCGATTCTTCAGAAAATGTCCATTTACCGATCTTCTTGTCCATGGATTCTTTTCCACTCCGAACGAAATTGGTCCTGCAATTCATAGCAGATCTGGAGGGCACGCACCGCGTCCCTCGTCCTCATTCCTCGATTCTCCCTAAAATCGGGCGGTTCGTTTTCGTTGCCGAGCTCGATCACCACTTCCTCGCCAGCCTTGATCACGTGGATGTGTGAAGGCACGTGGTCATCCGGATAAATAATGAATCTGAACCCCTCCTGCTCCCATACTTTCGGCATTCAGTCCCCTTTTGTTTCCAATGTGAGATAAAACCCAAGCACTTGGGTTAATCTGACGAGTATATAGCCGAACGACTTGCTTGTAAATGTTGACGCGTAAATTCAACGCTGTTACACGCGCTTCGCGGTTCGTCGTGTGGATTCGTCGGGAATAATGGGCTGACCGCGAACGAACGCGAATTGACGCGAATGAAACACCAATTGCCGAGCGTGTAGATCAAAGCCGCGAAGATGCGATCCCCTGATTCCCATCATCCGATTAACATAAGTTGGAACCCCCCGGCGATCTGAGGTAATTCGTTCATTGCAAGTGCAAGGGTTTAAGATGGACACGATGAAGACGATTCTTGTGGCGGTGTTGATGTCGATCGTTGGCTTAATCGGGAATGTTGACGCGCAGCAACCGGCGATCGAGCCGGGCGTTCCGCTGACGCTCGCTAAATGGCGGGCGGCGAACTATTCGAATGTTCGTTACAAGCTCGACATCACGCTCAAGAAAGGCGCGCCGCTGATGACCGGCACCGTCGAGATCAGCGTCGATCTGACCGAAGAGGGCGCGAAATATCCGCTCGCGCTCGATTGGCGGACGACGCCGTTCGCGAACGACACTGATCAGCCGTATGCGAAGGTGATCGATGTCAACGGTTTGTCACGCGATGCGCGCGATGCAAGCGGGACGATCCAGTCGGAGCACCTGCTAATCCCGAACGGATTGCTCAAAGCAGGAACCAACTTGATCAAGATCGAGTTCGCGTCGCCGATCAAAACGAGCGGCGCGGCCGTCACGCGTTACATCGACAAACAGGACGGCGGCGAGTACATCTATTCGCTTTTTGTTCCGTCCGATGCGAGCATGGCGTTTCCGGTGTTCGACCAGCCGGATTTGAAGGCGCGCTTCCGGCTTGGAATAGTCATACCGAGTTCTTGGACTGCCCTAAGCAATTTACGCGTTTCCCGGCTTCAATTAGAAAAGGCTGGGACCAAGCATCAGTTTGAGTGGACCGATCCGATTTCTACTTATGTGTTCGCATTCGCCGCCGGCGATTTTTACCCCGTGTCTCCAAATTACCCCAACGAGATGTACGGGATGGGTCCTGGGAAATCGGAAGGTATCCCGTCAGCAAAGCAGGTTCCGCTGTCCACGTTCATTTATGTCCGGAGATCGCAGCTAAAGAAACTTGAGCCGCACATTCAAGAAGTTTTCAGGCTCAATCGCGAGGCGGTCAAATATCTCGAGGACTACTTCGACTACAAATTCCCGTTTCCGAAATACGATCTCGTCCTGATCCCGGAATTCCCGTTCGGCGGGATGGAGCACGCCGGTGCGACGTTCCTGCGCGAATCGTCGGTGATCTTCCCGTCGGAGCCGACAAAAAACGACTACGTCGCCCGCGCGAGCGTGATCTTCCACGAAGCCGCGCACCAGTGGTTCGGCGACACTGTGACAATGAAATGGTTCGACGATCTTTGGCTCAAGGAAGGCTTCGCGACGTTCATGGCCTACAAGGCGCTGGCGAAGGTAATGCCCGAATACAACTCTTGGAAGATCTTCTACGAGCGGACGAAACAGGGCGCGTATCAGACCGATTCGACGCGCGGCACGACGCCGATCTATCAGGAGATAGCGAATCTCAGCGCCGCGAAATCGGCTTACGGGAACATCGTTTACAACAAGGCGCCGGCGTTCCTGAAACAGGCCGAGTTCTATCTCGGCGAGGACAAGTTTCAAGCCGGCGTTCGCGCGTTCCTCAAGAATCACGAATACGCAAACGCGACTTTTACCGATCTGGTGAACGAACTCAGCAAGTCGAGCGGTCAAAATCTAACCGCTTGGTCGCAGACGTGGGTGACGAAACGCGGAATGCCGGCCCCGATCAAGCCGGATCTCGGCGAGCCGGTATCGCGCGCTCACAAAGTCCGAGTTGCCCGCGATGATCTCGTCCAGAACGCCGATCGCCTGATCGGCTCGTCCCGTCCGCGCGAAGAACTCTGCCAGTTCGACGCGGCTTTCCTCGCTGTTTCCGAGGATCTC
>JAKOSS010000448.1 GCA_029777145.1 Acidobacteriota bacterium
GACGATGATCCCGAGATTCGTCCAGTTGAAATACGCGACGAACTGCGCCGCGAAGAACGCGAGCACGAGATACACGGCCATAGTTTTCATCGAACCTTCCATCGCTTCGATGACCTGGTTCGCCGACTTGAACGTCCGCGCGCCGATTCCGTATGCGACGCCGACCATGACTCCCCCGAAAAAGATGAATGCGACGATCCCCGAGAGCAACGGCGATTTTAACAGGCTTCCGGTCTGCGGATCGCGCAAGAATCCGTCCGCCGGCACGGAGCCGAAGAGAATGAACGCCGCGAACAACCCCGCCGCGATCGCGGCGTACACGATCCCGCGTTTCTCTTCCTTGGACAGTTTGTCGAGCGACTCCGGCGCCGCCTCGCCCTTGTATTCGCCAAGTCGCGGCGCGACTATCGCCTCCGTGATCCATGTCCCGAGGATCGTCACGAGCAATGCCGACGCGGCGAGGAAATAATAGTTTGCGGCCGGCGTGACGTTGTACGCCGGATCGATGATGTGCGCCGCTTCCTGCGTCAGTCCGGCAAGCAAAGCATCGGTCGGGCCGAGCAGAATATTTGCCGAAAAGCCGCCGGAAACACCGGCGAACGCCGCCGCGAGGCCGACGAGGGGGTGACGCCCGCAGGCGAGGAAGATCATCGCCGCGAGCGGGATCAAGAGGACGTACCCGACGTCGCTCGCCATATTCGATACGACTCCGGCGAAGACGATCACGGCCGTCAGAAGTTTTTTCGGCGCGGAAAGAACCAGCATGCGCATCAGCGCCGAGATCAGGCCGCTCGCTTCGGCGACCGAAATGCCGAGAATGGCGACCAGTACGACTCCGAGCGGCGCGAATCCGGTGAAATTCGTGACCAGGTTCGTGAGGATCTTGTGGAGTCCTTCGACGGAAATCAGGTTGACCGCCGTGATCGTTTTTCCGGTGCCCGGATGCGTGACGCTGAGTTCGGCCCACGAGACGACCGCGGAAAGCAGCAGCACGAGGACCGAAAGCGCCACAAATAACAAAGCCGGATTCGGGATCGAATTTCCGATCCGCTCGATCCGGTTCAAAAGCCGATTGAAGAAACTATTGTTCGGAGCCGGAACGATGGCTCCCGTGTTTGAATCGCTCATTTTCCCACCCTTGTTCGAAGATTGGCCGCGCCTACGCGACCAATCCTGAAAATAGTTCAGCGATTCGAGAAGTTCAAGTTGCCAGTAACGGGAAGTCTCGGAAGATCACGCCGTCAATTTGGAACCGAGCGAGGTATCCCAAGCGGTTTCGAGATCTGAGATCTCTTGGTCGATCACCGTTTCGCCGTCGATCGCGACGGTCAGTCGGGTGCCGCCGACGGTTCCGATGACCTCAAACGGGCAGTCGCCGACGACCTCCTTAACCCATTCGGATTTATCGGGTGAAAAGGCGATGACGATACGCGACGGCGATTCGCCGAACAGCATTGCGGCGCCGGAAAGCGATTTCGGATTCGAGAGATTGATCTCGGCTCCGATCGCATCGCGGTTGAGTGAAGAAAAGCACGATTCGGCAATCGCGACCGCGAGTCCGCCGTCCGAACAATCGTGCGCGGATCTCAAGAGTTGCCGGTCGGCGAGCGCGAGGCATGCGTTCTGAACCTTGACTTCGAGATCGAGGTCGAGATTCGGAACCGCGCCGTTCGCGACAAGCTCATCGGTCGAAAGCCCCGCGATCGTCTGCGCGAACTCGCTCACCGAAAGATCATCGTTGGTGACGCCGAGCAGGGCGATCACATCGCCTTCGGATTTGAATCCTTGCGTGACGAGTTTACGGACGTCCTCGATTAGTC
>JAKOSS010000449.1 GCA_029777145.1 Acidobacteriota bacterium
AGAGAGTCGAACGAATCGAACATTGGGGTCCTCGTCTGAATTCGAAGTAGAAAAAATGGCAGGTCGGCGCGAGTCAGTGCCAAACAAAATTTAACACGATGACGAGCGGCGGAGCAACAAGTATTTTCGCGGCGATCACGGCCGTCCGGTCAGCACCAAATCGTTTGACCTCCGACCGCGAACCGTCTATCATTCATAGTTCGCGCCGGAGTGGCGAAATCGGTATACGCACTAGACTCAAAATCTAGCGGGCTTTACGCCCATGTCGGTTCGAGTCCGACCTCCGGCACCAACTCAAGTTGTTCGATTGGAATTATGCAGTTCGTAATTCCTTTTGTTTTTTGTGCGCCTCGAAGAATTCGATTTTGATCTCCCTCACGAGCTGATCGCACAAGATCCGCTGTTTGATCGTTCTGCCTCGCGAATGCTGGCCATCAATCGCGGTGAACGGTCGTTTGACGATGCGGCGTTTCGCGATCTGCCACGCTACCTTCGCCCCGGCGACACTCTCGTTCTCAACAACACAAAGGTATTTCCCGCGCGTTTGTTCGGCGTCACGGACACCGGTGCGCACGTCGAGCTTTTTCTCGTTCGGGAACTTGAGGGAGCGATTTGGGAAGCGCTTGCGCGTCCCGCGAAGCGGCTCAAATCGGGCAAACGGATCAACTTCGACGATGCGTTCGCGGGTGAGATTCTGGAGCGGCTCGACGAGGGCCTCGTTCGGATCGTTCTCCATGCCGACGACGTCATTGAGGCGATCAACCGCGTCGGACACACGCCGCTCCCGCCGTACATCAAGCGCGAGGACGACCGTCCGGCCGACCGCGACCGCTATCAGACCGTCTTCGCGAAAAACCGCGGAGCGATCGCCGCACCGACCGCAGGACTTCATTTCACGCCCGAGATCCTTGAGTCGATCCGGTCGAACGGAGTGAACGTCGCCGAGATCACGCTCCACGTCGGGTACGGGACGTTTGAGCCCGTCCGGGTCGATGAGATCGAGCAGCACCGGGTGTCGCCCGAGAGATTCGAGATCGGCGCGGAAGCCGCGGATGCGCTCAACCGGACGCGATCGGGCGGCGGAAGGATCGTTGCCGTCGGGACGACGGTCACCCGGACGCTCGAGCATGCGCTTGCGCGATCCGACGAATTTGAGGCCGGCAGCGGCTATGCCGATCTGACGATCACTCCCGGATACCGTTTCCGGGCGATCGACGCGCTGCTGACCAACTTCCATCTTCCGAAATCGTCGCTTCTCGTTCTTGTTTCAACATTCTCCGGTCACGAACTTATAATGGATTCGTACCGGCACGCAGTCAGCGAAAAGTATCGCTTTTACAGTTACGGCGACTGCTGTTTGATCTACTAGGCTTCGGATCCGGAGTGGACGGTGAATAGGGCGTTCCGGTCCGGGATCGAAAATCCGAATTCCGAAATCCCAATTGGCAACATGGCCGTAATTGAGACGATCCGCAAGATTTTCATCAACTCGGAGCCGACCGGCGACGAGGCGGTGGTTCCTGCGCCCCCGACTGAATACGAGGTCCACCCGCTGACGAACAGCCATCTCGACCCGCTGCTGAAGCTCAACCTGAGGTGCTTCAAGAAAGGAGAAAACTACACCAAACACACCTTTTCGTTCCTTCTCGGTGAGCCGAATACATTGAGTTACCGCATCGCGTCGTCTGACGATCCGGTCGTCGGTTTCATCTTCGTCATGGTCCAGCCGAATGGAACGGGTCACGTAACGACGATCGGGATCGCTCCCGAGCATCGTCGGCGAGGTCTTGCCGAACGCCTGCTCGCGCATGTCGAGGACGCGCTGCGGAACCGCGGGATCAGCACGGTCGCGCTCGAGGTCCGAATCAGCAACATTGCCGCCCAGAGTCTCTATCGGGGAATGAATTACGCCGCCGTTCAGCGCATCACCGCATACTACAACAACGGCGAGGACGCTTTCCTGATGGTGAAATCCCTTTAATCGAATGCATCTTCCGCGAATTTATCCGATCACGGACCGGCGCCTGACCGGTATGACGCATGCGGCGCAGGCCGAGGCGCTTGCGTCCGCGGGCGCAACGTTGATCCAACTCCGGGAAAAGCATCTGGCGCCGCGGGATTTTCTCGAAGACGCCCGCGCTGCGATCGCGGCGGCACGCCGTTTCGGGGCACGCGTGATCATCAACGATCGTGTCGATCTGGCGGCCGCGCTCGGCGCCGACGGCGTCCATCTCGGTCAGGACGATCTTCCTCCGGATGCGGCCCGCGCGATCCTCGGACCGGCCGCGATCATCGGCTTCTCGACGCATTCGATCGGCCAGGCGACGGAAGCTTCACGATTGCCGATCGACTATTTCGCCTTCGGTCCGATCTTCGCAACGACGACCAAGGAAAACCCCGACGACGTGGTCGGAATCGAGGGCCTGACACAGGTCCGCGCGGCGGTCATCGATCTTCCGTTGGTTGCGATCGGCGGAATAACCTCGGCGAATTCGCCGGCCGTATTGGCCGCCGGCGCCGATTCCCTGGCCTTCATCTCAGCCGTTCTGACTCCATCATCGAGCATCTCCGATAACTTCAAACGCCTGACGCTAGCTGTTCAACAATCTTGAAATAAGTTAAAAACTGCTTGCATCGAGACCTGCCGATGGTTCAAAATAGTTACTGACTTCGACGGCCTCATCGCTGTCGGACCCGTTGCTCAAGTCTTTCCGTCTATTTTCCGAATCCGCCAGGAGTAAATCCAAGAAATGAGTTTGCTTGATGTAGCACCGATTATTGAGCAGATGCTGCTTATCTCAGATAACGTCAGCGACCTGAACTTTTCGTGCGGCCAAAAGCCGCAGGTCGAGATCAGCGGTAGCCTCTATTCGGCGACACCGCTCGGGATCGGGAAACTGACCGGGTACCAGACCGAGATGATCGCAATGTCGATCCTGCGCGACAATTCCGAAGCGGCCGCGCAATTGGCAAAACTCGGAACCGCTGACCTTAGCTACGCGCTTCCCGGCCGATGCCGTTTTCGTGTCAACATTTTCCAGCAGCGCGGTTCTTACTCGATCGTCATGCGCGTCATCCCGCACGAAATTCCGAGTTTTGAGTCGCTTAATATTCCTCCCCAACTCGAAGAGATCTGCGGGATCCGCAACGGCATCGTACTCGTCACCGGCCCGACCGGCTCGGGCAAGAGCTCGACGCTCGCGGCCGTGATCGACCGCATCAACGAGACCAAGAGTTATCACGTGGTGACGATCGAAGATCCGATCGAATTTCTCCATCCGCACAAGAAATGCACGATCAATCAGCGCGAGGTCGGATCCGATACGCGTGATTTCGCGTCGGCGCTCCGCGCGGCATTGCGCCAAGCGCCGAAAGTCATCCTCGTCGGCGAAATGCGCGATCTCGAAACGGCTGAGATCGCTCTCGAAGCGGCCGAAACGGGCCACCTTGTGCTCTCGACTCTTCATACGATCGACGCTGCCAAGACCGTCGACCGTATCATCGGACTTTATCCGAAGAACGAGGAAAAGATCATCCGCACCCGGCTCGCGCAGACGTTCCGCTACATCGTTTCTCAGCGCCTGATTCCGCGCGCCGACGGCAAAGGCCGCGTCGCCGCCGTCGAGATCCTGAAATCGAGTCCGCGAACGCGCGAATACATCGAAAAAGGTGAAGCCGAAGGAAAGACGCTGCTCGATGCGATGCGCGACGGCGAGATCGACGGCATGCAGGATTTCGACACCGTCATCAGAAAGATGATCGACGACGACATTGTGACGCTCGAAGACGGCTTGTCGTTCGCGACGAACCAGAACAACCTGCTGCTCCAACTCAAAGGGTTGGCGTCGACCGAAGATTACGTCAAGCAGCATGCCGCGACCCATCCGCACGCGCCGGCGCCGGGCGTTCCGCCGCCGACTCCGACGAATTCAGTACTCGATATGATGGAATAGCGCTCCGACATTTTTGACGACCGAATCAAAGCCATGATCATCCGTTGCGACAATTGCTCAGTTTCGCTCCAACTCGACGAGGGAAAGATCCCGACTCAGAATTTCACCGTCCGATGCCCGCGTTGTCAGAATCTGATCCGCGTGCAGAAAGGATCAACCGCGCAGCAACTCGAGGCGACCAGCCCGGCGCCGGCGGTTTCGGACGGGGCACAGGATTTTTCGGCAAAGGAGTCGGAATTTCAGATCAACACCGCGCTCAGGGCATTGTTGTCCGCGTTGCAAACCGAGAACAAAGTGCTCGATCAGAGTGACAATTCGGGCGAGAAACCGCGTCGCATCCTGCTTTGTCTCGGACAGAAACGCGATGAGGTCGGGAAGGTACTTGTCGACGCCGGATTCAAGGTTTACGTCGCCCAGACGCCCGCGCAGGCGAACGAACGGCTGCGCGAGGGAAAGACCGAAATCCTGATCTTTTCGCCGGATTTTGCAGCCGAGTTCGGCGGCGCCGCGATCCTGCAACAAAAGGTGAACGCGATGTATTCGTCAGAACGGCGAAGGCTTTACCTGATCTCGCTCGAGGACAAAGGTTCGACGATGAACGCCCATGAAGCGTTCCTCAGGAATCTGAATTTGATCGTCAACACGAGCGACATTTCGCAGCTGCCGATCATCCTCAACCGCGCGCTGCGCGACTACAACGATCTCTATCATTATTTCAACCGCGCATTGCAGCTGGAACCGATCTAATTTGCGATTTTCGATTTGCGATTTGCGATTCTCCGTACGAGCTCCCGGCCGCCCGAAACACAATGGGTGGGCATGAACGACGGCGATCGCAAATCGCAAATCGACATTCGAAAATCGACTAGCGGCTCTCCGCCCTCTCCCTGATCGTTTCCAGATCGTCGTCGATCAGCAGATCCCCGTTTTCATAAACCGTCCGCATCGCCGAGTTCGGCGCCGAACGCTGTTCGGCCGTATCCAGTTTCACCGTTTCGAAACCACCGCCGGAGCGAACAAGATCCAAGCGTCCGCGCTTGCTGTTCTTGCCCGAATCCGTGATCGGCTGCTTGTAAACCTCGATCAACTTTCCGTCGGAAACGATCGCCGAGCACTTGTACGCAAACTTCAGCGTGTCGCGATCGATCTTCTGAAGCAGCGCGCCGCCGATCCCGAAGGCGATGTTCGACGTCGAAAATCCGTTCGACTTGAGCCGTTGGAGGATCTCGTGGATCGATCGCTCGTTGACGCCATCGCCCTGAATGATCCGCACGTTGCGCAATACTTTGTATCCTTTCGAATTCACCTCATAGCCGAATTTCGCGCCGAGGATCTCGGCGACGCGCGCAACGACCTCGACCGGTTCTCCCGAATCGGGACGGATGACGACGGTCGCACCCGAGTCGATCACTTCCTGCCGCAACTGCTCGCCCCAGATTTTTTCGACCGCTTCGTAGATGTTCCACGAATCCGAGACGACCGCAACCAAACTTCCCGGCTTCGCGAAATTGCGGAGCATGTTTCGGTAGGCCTCGGCCTCGTTCTCACGGCCCCAACTCGTGATCGTCGAGTGCTCGGCCGCCGGGATCGAGAATCCGGCCATCGCCGTGTTGTAGAAATTCCGGTGGATCAGCAGCGCGGCCATCGTGTCGGTGCCGAAAAAATTCACAAGGTGCGCGGCGCCGCCGATCGCCGCCGTTTCCTGGGACGAAACTCCGCGGGCTCCGAAATCGTGGACCTTGAATCCGATCTCTGCCGATGCGTCGTCGGCCGTCTCCTTGAGAAAACTGAAGACGTCGCGTTTGATGTGGAACGACTGCGTCGCCACCGTACACGGATACCAGATCCGCATCAGTTGCGTCTCGAACCAACTTGTCAGCCAGAAGAATTCGGGATCGGTATTTTCGACCGTCATCAGCACGTTCCGCAGCGGAACGACCGATCCTTCGGGGACGGCGCGGACGCGAAGCGGAAGGCGGCCGCCGTGCTTGCGGATCAGACTCGTCCAACCGTCGTAATTGAACGGCTCGCCGTGAGCGATTATCACCTCGCGCGCCTCCTCGACCATATCCTGCGTGAACCGCTCGAGGAAATATCGTTTCAGGATGTACTGAAGCCCGAAGAATACGGTCTCGCGCCACTCGCGCTCCGAGCCGCGCGACTCGAGGTACGAATGAACAAGTTCCGTGTTCGGCGGATATTGCAGCCAATGACTCGCCTTGTACGAGTCGGTATCGATGATTCTGTTGATCTCAAACATTTTCTTTCTCCTTTTTTCGGTCCGCTACCCGCGAACCTAAAACCATTTGGGAGTTGGGATTTCGGAATTCGGAATTCGGATGATTGCGATTACATCCGCATTCCCAAATCCAAAATCCCACATGCACTTATATTCCAAGAAAATAGCGAATTATGTGAATGTGGTCCTCAAAGAACTCGTCTTCCTTTTCGCCGAGGGCCGAGAGCGGCAGCCAGAACGCCTTCTTGGCGTCGTCGCCGCCCTTGACGCGCGGCAGTCCTTCGCGAAGATCCGGCGCGAGCTCAAGATGATACGCGAACGTCACTGTCCGCCCGCGAAGGCTCCGTTCGGGAAAATCAAAGACATGCGACGCCTTGATGCTCCCGCGCAAGACCTGGACCGGAACCTTGATGCTCGTTTCTTCCTTGAGTTCCTTGATCGCCGATTCCTCGAGCGTCAGGTTCTCGGCGAGAAATCCGCCCGGAAGCGCGAGCAATCCCTTGCCCGGCTGAAATCCGCGACGGATGACGAGCACATGTCCGCTTTGGACGACGACCGCATCGGTCGTGACGAACGTCGGTTTGTACGGCACACCGACGAATCGCGTGTCCTCGCGATACTTGCACAAATAGTCGTATTCGCTCTTCAGCGCCGGATAGAATTCGGTTTCACGAAACGCGTCGAGATAGGCCGCGACGACTTCGGGGACAAGAGCCCGCCACGAATCGTCGCCGGCGAAGTATTTTTCGCGGATCTCCGTCGCGTTCAAATTCAGCTGACGCTTGTCGGAGCAATAGAATTCCTCGAATGTCCACTGCGGAAACAGGTTCAGGTAATACGAACTCCGATCCTTGAAGAATCCGACGATCCCGACCCGCGGTTCCTCGAGCCCGTCGTCCTCGGACTGTTCGCCGACGACGTTCTGTATCTCGGCCGTCCAAACGTGGTCGTTGTACGGATAATCGCGAACCGCGCGAAAAACGATCCGACCCGCTTCTTCCGGAAGACACGCGCGGATGATCTCCTCGCGCATTGCCGGCGTGAACGGGTTGCGGATATCGGGCGCACTTCGGGCGGAACCGAGAACGATCACGACCTTTTCGGCGAGCGACAAACTGTAACGGATTAATTCTAGATGTGCGTTGTGGAGCGGCTGGAAACGGCCGATGACGACCGCATAATCGAACTTTTTCATTTTCTTAACACTCTCCGTGTTTAATTTTCACCGTCCGTCCCGGACGGCTATGTTTCCTACGATACGCCCGCAACGGGCCCGACCGCAAGTTAAATCGCACATTCCAATGTGCTAAAATTAAGACGGCATTGATCTTAGGATTTGCGAAGGCAACTATGAAGATATGTCCCCAATGCGGCCAGAATTACGACGATGACGTGAATTTCTGTCTGACAGACGGCGCGAACCTCGACTTTTCATCCGCGCCGACGATCGCGAGCGTCGAAATGCCGACCGTTATCCGCAGTTCTCCGGCGATCATCCCGATCGAACAACAACCGTCGTTCCAGCAACAGTTTCAACCCCAATTCCCGCCGGCTCAGCCGGTTGCGCCGACGCGTTCGGGATCCGGACTGCTCTATGCGGTGATCGGATTCCTGGTGTTTGTGATCGTCGCCGGCGGCATCGGCTTCACCATCTACGCTTTGCGTCCCGCCGCCAACGACGACCGCGGAAAGGCGACGTCAAATTCGACTCCGTCGGGCGGTTCGAAGGACGAGATCTCGGATGAAAAGGAAAAGCTGAAGGCCGACCAAGATAGGCTTGACGAAGAACGCCGGAAACTCGAGCAGGACAAAAAGGCGCTCGACGAGAAGAAAAAGCAGACTCCGACGCCGATGCAGACGCCGCCGCCGCAGACGCAGTATCGAATGGCCTACATCATTGACCCGCCGACGAATGTCCGCGCAACTCCGAACGGTCGCATCATCTGCGTCATCCGCCAGCGGAACGCGCCGGTATCGATCATCGGCCCGACCGGCGTGACCGACAGCAACGGCACCTGGTATTACACCGACGCCTGCGGCCAGCGCGGCGTGATCCATTCAAGTCAGTTCAGATATTGAGTTTCCGGATCAGGAATCGAGGATCGCGCGCAGGTCGTCCTCGCCGAGTTTGTACTCCGCGTTGCAGAATCCGCAGGTCATCGTCGCGCCTTTGTCCTCTTCGAGCATCGAGCGCACTTCGGCCTTTCCGAGCGAGGCGATCAGGCTGACCGCGCGTTCGAAGGAACAGTTGCAGGCAAATTGCACGTCCTTCTCGCCCAGGATCTCGAAATCGATGACTCCGAGCATCAGTTTGATCAGGTCCTCGGGCGTCGCGCCGTCGCGGATCGCCTCGGTCACGTTCGGTGCATGAAGGATCGTGTCCTCGATCATCACCGCGATGTTCGGATTCGCCGTCGGAAGCATCTGGATCATGACGCCGCCGGCATGCCGGACGTACGGTTCCTCAGCCTGAAGCGTTACTCCGAGCATGACCGCCGACGGGATCTGTTCGCTCTTGAGCAGGTAGTTCGCGATGTCTTCGGCGATCTCTCCGGTCTCGATCTGGACTGATCCGACGTAAGGCTCGGGACGAAATCCGAGTTCGAATCCCGTTTCGCGAACGACGTTGATCATCCCTTTCCCGACGATCCCGGGAACATCGAAACTGCCGTCGTCGCGCTGCGGACGATCGGCCGAGGGGTTGCGCGCATAGCCGCGCACGTTGCCGTTGGCGAGCGCTTCGGCAACGAGTCCTTCGACCTCCCCTTCGGCATCGATCCGAACCGTTAACCGATCGTACTCCTTGAGGCTCGATCCCAGCAGGAGCGTGCCGGTCAATAGGCGTCCGAGCGCGACCGACGCCGTCGGCGAAGTCTGATGGCGCCGCACCGCTTCGCGGACGATGTCCGTCGTGATCGCTGCCATAACGCGGACGGTGGCGTCCGCCGCAAGTCCATGAATCAACTTATCCATTACTGACAGTTTGTTGGACGGCCGAATCGTAGTCAAACCAGTTGGAATTTCGGATTTCGGAAATCGGATTTGGCTCCGATTCGGGAGAATTCATTTCATTCGCGGATCCGATCGGCTACCGGACGCCGGATCCAAAATCCAAAATCGAAAATCAAAAATCGGCAAACCTCAGGAAATACTTTAACTTACCCGATATATGTGTGACTCATTTGTTTTGGGCACAATATATTGTGTTCTTTTCTGTTGACATCCGAAATTCCAATCGGGTATATTTCAACTCGCCCCAAACATGAACTATTCCCAAGGATTTGGGGCTCGGTCAGAGATTTTACATCTACCACACGCATTCAAAATGCACAAAAAAGTAGTAAGATTTAGAAATACAGAATAACTGTCTCTAACAGACGCTGAGGAGAATTTCGAATATGAGTACAGTCTTCGAGCCTGTCGTATCGGGCGGCTTTGTCGCCAAAAATGGTCAAACTAACGGAAACGGAACGGGAGCGGCGCTCAAGCGCAACATCAAACCGCTCGGCTTGAACGCCCAAAAGGTCGTCAGCAAACGTTACTCGCTGAAGGACGTCAACGGCGATCCGCTTGAAACTTGGGACGATATCGTCCGACGAGTCGTCGGCCACGTTTCGTCGGCCGAGAACGATCCGATCCAGCGCGACTATTTTTACGACTCGATGACCGAGATCATGCTCAATCGCGAATTCGTCCCCAACACGCCGTGTCTCGTTAATGCCGGCAAACCGAAGGGACAGCTCGCCGCGTGCTTCGTCCTCAACGTCCCCGACTCCATCGAAGGGATCATGCAGCATGCGTCGAATGTCGCGATCATTCACCAGACCGGCGGCGGAACCGGAATGACTTACGAGTTCCTCCGGCCGGCCGGATCGATGGTCAACTCGACCCGGGGCGTTGCGTCCGGCCCGGTGAGTTTCATGAACATCGTCAACGGCACGACCGAGGTCGTGAAGCAGGGCGGCGTCCGCCGCGGTGCGAACATGGGAATCCTCAGCATCAAGCACCCGGACGTTCTCCGCTTCATCCATGCCAAGAACGATCAGCACTCGCTGACCAACTTCAATATCTCGGTCACGGTCACCGACGATTTCATGAAGGCGGTCGACGAAAAGGCCTGGTTCCAGACCGACTTCGACGGCGAAGCCTGGAACCAAGCGGTCCACGATCCCGTCACGGGCGGTGATTACGTGGTTTACCGGCGCCCCGACGGCGAGACCGTGACCTTCGCGGACAAACTCGCGTTCGAAACCGCCGATCTTTCGGATTGCTCGACCGAGAATCCGCCGGCACCGGGAATGGTCTTCGCGCCCGACATCTGGAACCGCGTCGTCGCGTCGGCGCACAAATACGCCGAGCCCGGCATCATCTTCATCGACGAGGTCAACCGACACAATCACATGATCTCGACGATGGGGCCGATCCACGCCTGTAATCCATGTGTTACTGGGGATACACTTGTCGCCGTTGCGGATGGCAGAGGCAATGTTTCAATCGAAGAACTTGCCGAACAGGGCGCGGACGTACCGGTATTCGCATTGAACGACCGTGGCAAGCTAGTCGTTAGGATGATGCGGAATCCGCGAATTACAGGCCTAGAAGAGAACGTATTCATGGTCACTCTGGATGATGGCTCAACGATCAAGGCAACTGCCAATCATAAGTTCCTCATTCGAGGTGGCGGCTACAAGCGCGTCGATGAGCTTAAGGCAGGTGATAGTTTGCACATCATGTCGCGATTCCACGCTTCGCTCAAAGACCTTTTTCCAGATGCGAACTCACGTTCCCAGGACTACATCTGGGTCAACAACGGCGGTCAGGCCTCGAACAAAGCGGAGCATCGACTAATAGCCGAATTCCACCAGAATCTAGGTAGGATCCCGGCGGGTTACGTGGTTCATCATATTGATTTCAATGCGCAGAATAACCACCCTGACAACCTAATGTTGATGACCGTCGAGGAGCACGATCGTCTGCACGCGGATGCGATGATTGGAGCCAATAACCCGATGGTCCGTGCTCAATCCGAATGGAGCGCTGAGAAATGGGCAGCGTACAGTCAGAAGATGTCAGTTGCCACGACGGGAGTGAGAAATGGCCGGTACAGCGGGTTCAGCAACGAGGAACTGAGGAAGTTTGCTCTTGAATTCACCCAACAGCTGGGCCGTAGATTCTCCGCAAAGGAATGGGCAAACTTCGCTGCGCAGAGGGGATTACCGACCCAGTTTTCAAAATGGCGAAATGACCATTTGGGTGGGTTGCTCGGATTTTCGAAATGGGCGGCAGCCGAGCTGGGATTTGAACATTCTGACAAAGATCCGCGCTCCGTCCGTTACTACCTTGATCTAACTGCACAAGGATACGACTGTGATTTCATTGATGGACATGTTCACATCAACAAGAACTGCGAGGTCTGCGGCTCGCAGTTTGTAACGACTCCATTCCGTCGAGAAAGTGGCGTTTGTTCGCCTTCGTGCGCCTTGCGATCATACCGGAATACTGTTCCGAATTGGGACGCAAATCGGCTTAGAAAATCAAAAGCTGGACACGAACGCAGAAAAGCACAACTACGTGCACTTCAGGTTGAAACTTACCTGGAGTGTCGCGCCGGCGGAAAAGCCAACAAAAGGGATTGGATTGACGCTTGCAAAGCAAAAGGGATCAGTGTCGAGATTTCCAGACCTACGAGTCCATTTCGTAGCTACGCAGCGCTGAAAGAAACGGCCATGATGACGAATCACAAGGTCGTTTCGGTCGAATTCGTGGGCACTGAGACGGTTTATAACGGAACTGTAGACGAGTTTCATAATTTCTTTGTTGGCGGATTCGAATCCACCACGAAGGACGGAAAGCCCCTTTTCTCATACATTAACAACCGGCAGTGTGGCGAACAGATGCTCCACTTCAATAATTCGTGCAACCTCGGATCGATCGACGTCGCCAAATTTTACAAGCCGGGCGGCGACGGCACCGACATGGACGCGAACGTCGACTGGGAACGTCTGGCGCACGCGACGCACCTGAGCACACGATTCCTCGACAATGTCGTCGACGCCGGCCACTTCCCGCTTCCGGAGATCGATGACGTCGTCAAGCGCACGCGGCCGGTCGGACTCGGGATCATGGGATTCGCTGATCTTTGCCTCAATTTGAAGGTAACCTACGGCAACCAGGACTCGATCGAGCTGATGGAAAAGGTGATGGGTTTCGTCCGTCGCGAAGCATGGAAGGCCTCGCTCGCGCTCGGCGCGGAAAAGGGCACCTTCCCGGAACTCGAAGGAAACCGTGAAGATTACGCGAAGTTTATCTACGACGAAATCGGAATTTCGCGAGATACGCCGCTGACGCCGCGCAATTACGAGGTCACGACGATCGCCCCAACCGGAACGATCTCACTCGTCGCCGAAACGTCGTCGGGCATCGAACCGAACTTCTCATGGGCGTACGTCCGCCGCGACACGCTCGGTGAACGTCACTACGTGCACACGCTGGCGGCGCAGGCGCTCGGCGTCGATGTCGATCAATCGAACGAAGATTCGATCCGCGAAGCGGCGAATTACGTCGTCGAGCACATGGACGAGCTGCCGTCATACTTCATATCGGCGATGGACATCACGTCGCACCAGCACGTCAAGGTCCTTGCCGGTGCCCAGAAGCACGTCGACAATTCGATCTCGAAGACCTGCAACGGCGCGGCCGACGACACCGTCGAATCGGTCGACAAGCTCTACCGGATGGCAAAGGATCTGGGCTGCAAGGCCGTCAGCTACTATCGCGACGGCAGCCGCGAAGGTCAGGTTCTGACGTCGATGAAGGCGGAAGAAAAGAAACAGACCGAAGAAGCAGCGGAGGATTCGGTCGGGCAGAATCACGAATTCGTGGTCGTCGAACGAATCCCGGATGCGGCGCATATCGAGCGTCCGCGCGAACTTAGCGGATCAACGTGGCGCATTCCGTTCGACGGTGTAAATCTCTACGTCACGGTCAACCACAACGGCGAGCGCGTGCTCGAGGTTTTCGCGACTGGGCCGATCTCGGAAGGTGTCGGTTTGCTCGCGTCGAAGATGCTCCGTGGCGGATTCGAAGTCAAGGAAGTCGCGCGCAGCCTTAACAAGGTGACCGGAACGCACGCGGTTTGGTTCAATGAGCGCCTGCTGACGTCGCCGGAACAGGCGATCGCCGAATGCCTGCTCCTGATCGACCGCCGGATCAAGAACCTCCCGGCATCGGAACGGCAGCTCAGCAAGATGCAAGCGAAGTCTGCGGAAGTCGAAGCGTTTGCCGAACATAAGATGGGAAATCTGATCGGTGAATGTCCCGAATGCCGTGGCCAACTTGAGCATGCTTCGGGTTGCGATTTCTGCCGCGACTGCGGTTATTCAAAGTGCAAGTGATCCGATCTTGATCGATGGACAACGCCGCGCCTTTCGGGACGCGGCTTTTTTATTTCAAGATTCCAGCCCTTCAGGATTCCAGCGGCCTGCTGCCGATTCCAAGAATTCCGCGGCCTGCGGCCGATTCCAAGATTCCAGCGGCCTGCTGCCGATTCCAAGAATTCCTGCGGCCTGCTGCCGATTCCAAGTTTCCAGCGGCCTGCGGCCGATTCCAAGAATTCCAGCGGCCTGCGGCCGATTCCAAGATTCCGGCGGCCTGCGGCCGATTCTAAGATTCCAGCGGCCTGCTGCAGATTCCAAGATTCCAGCGGCCTGCGGCCGATTCCAAGAATTCCAGCGGCCTGCTGCAGATTCCAAGAATTCCGCGGCGTGCGACCGATTCCAAGATTCCAGCGGCCTGCGGCCGATTCCAAGTTTCTGGGGATTCAATATTGCAGGAGCCTTTCGGAGTGTTCACCGAACGCTGATCTGAAAGGCTCCCGGGTTTGTGATTCACTCGCCGCCGCGGCCTTTCGCACCGATTCGCGTTTCTTCTCGGGCAGATCTTTTTCTTTGACCGCTAACTCA
>JAKOSS010000450.1 GCA_029777145.1 Acidobacteriota bacterium
GCCATCGCGAAACCGATCTTGATCTTCTTGCCGTCTCCCGGGCCGGGGCCGCCCGAAGTCGAATTTGCCGGCGGTCCCTGCACACAGGCGGCCGAAATGACCGACAAAATGATCAAACCGAAAACGAAAATTCTCTTGATTCCAAACATCTTTGAATTACTCCTAAATTGTGGATCGAAACTGAAAGTTGCCCCTAAGATAACGCCTATCAAATCGTTTTGCAAAAGGGTGGAACCCTACTTTGCCGTGACGTCCCGAGGATCGCCGACAATGTCGTCCTAAGGTCATTTTGAAGTTCATCTGCGCGCTCCGTTCAATTCGCGACGGTGACGAACCCGACGAGGTCATCGCGCTCGGAGACGGAATCGGAACTCACGATGATCCTGAACTTGCCGTCTTCAACCACGTACATGCCGGCCGCGTTATGAAATCCGAGATTGGCGACCGGAATGTCGATCTCGACCCGGCGCTTTTCACCGACCCGCAGTTCGACACGGGCAAACCCCTTGAGCTCCTTTACCGGACGCGACATGCTCGCGGCGAGATCGCGCACATAAACCTGCACCACCTCGGCGCCGTCACGGCGACCGGTGTTCTCGACGTTCACCGAGACCTTCAATATGTCCTTTTTCGAAAGTTTCGTCGAATTGAACTTCATATCGGAGATATCGGAGATCTTGAAATCCGTATAGCTCAGTCCGAATCCGAAGGAAAAAAGCGGGGTGTTTGAGACGTCGAGATATTTCGAAGTGAATTTGTTCTGTGACTCGAACGGGCGCCCGGTCGGCAGTTCGTTGTAGAAGATCGGGATCTGTCCGACATTTCGGGGAAACGTCACCGGCAGTTTCCCGGCCGGATTGACGTCGCCGAACAACACGTCAGCGATCGCATTTCCGGCTTCGGTTCCCGCGAACCACGTTTCGAGGATCGCCGGACTGTTAGCGGCGATCCAGCCGATCGTCAGCGGCCGGCCGTTCATCAGGACGACGGCATACGGTTTCCCGAGCGCATGGATCGCCTTGACGAGTTCGAGTTGCATGCCGGGAAGGCCGATGTCCGACCGAGATGCCGCTTCACCGCTCATGTTCGCACTCTCGCCGACGGCGACAATCACGAAATCGCTTTCGGACGCGATCTTCAACGCTTCGGCAAATCCGTCCGTATCTTCGCATTTGACGTCGCAACCTGCCGCAAATCGGATGTCGGCGCCGCCGCCCAGTTTGTTCTTCAGACCGGCTATCAGCGAGACCGCGTCGTCCGCCTTCCCGTCTCCCGACCAACTGCCGAGCATGTTCCGCTGATCGTTTCCGAGCGGCCCGACAACGGCGATCCGGCGCGTGGTTTTCGCGATCGGCAGCGTCGCAGCATCGTTTTTCAGCAGGACGAACGACTTGGCGGCGGTTTCGCGGGCGACGCGACGGTGCTCGGCGGTGAGCAGGAGCGCGCGTTCGCGAGCCGGAACGGCAAACGGGCGATCGAAGAGTCCGAGCTTGAATTTGGCGCGAAGCACGGCACGGACGGCGGAATCGAGCGTCGCCATCGTGAGCTTACGTTCCTTCAGCAACTCCTCGCCATGCTTGTTGATAAAGCGCGAGACCATCTCCATGTCGACGCCCGCGTTGAGCGTCTTCATCGCCGCTTCCGACTCGTCGGCCGCAACGCCGTGATTGACGAGCTCCATCGTCGCGGTATAGTCGGTCACGACGAGCGCGTCGGACTTCCATTCGCTCCGCAGAACCTGCTTCCAAAGAAACGGATTGGCGGTCGACGGAACACCGTTGAGACTGTTGAACGACGTCATGAACGATCCGACGCCGGCGTCGACCGCCGCCTTGAACGGCGGAAAATATACGTCGCGGAGCGTCTGAACCGACATGTCGGTCGTGCCGTAGTCGCGGCCTGCGAGCGCCGCTCCGTACGCCGCGAAGTGTTTCGCGCAGGCCATGACACGGTCGTCATCGCTGAGATCAGTTCCCTGAAAGCCGCGGACCCGAGCAAACGCGATCTTTGATCCGAGGAACGTGTCCTCGCCGGCGCCTTCGGAAATCCTTCCCCACCGCGGGTCACGCGCGATGTCGACCATCGGCGCGAAGGTCCAGTGGACGCCTGCCGCGCGCGACTCGATCGCGGCGATATGCGCCGAGCGTTCGATCGCCGCGAGGTCCCAGCTCGCCGATTCACCGAGCGGAATCGGAAAGATCGTCCGGTACCCGTGGATGACGTCGAATCCTAGCAGGACCGGGATCTTCAGTCGCGATTCGAGTGCTGCTTTCTGGATCGCATTTGCGTTTTCGGCGCCGCGAACCCCGAGCATCGAGCCGAGCAGGCCGCGTCGGGCGAGTTCAAAATGTTCCGTCTGCGCCGCGTGCGTCTGACCGTCGGCGTTTAGTTGTTGAAGCTGTCCGAGTTTCTCGGCAACGGTCATTTTCGCGAGCAAGGCGGTGATCTTCGCCTCGATGGCCCGGTTGGTCGTCGCGGCGAAGACCGGAATATGTGCCGAGGCGAAAACGGCGATCAGCAACATGCTGACGATCTTGATTCTTGTCATTTGGGTCCTCGCCCGATGCCTCAAAATTGAATTCACCCGAAACGCGATTCGTTGCCTCACGATCGAACGTCCGTTCTTTTCTTATCGAAATACCTCTGCATTTCCGCGGGCAACGCCACCATCGATACCTCTCAACGATTTCCTTAGAGGTGCGCCCGGGAAATCGGGCCGTCAATTTACTAACTGTGGTGCGAGCCGCCGTCCCTGTTCCTCTTTATCATTACTGCGACAGAACTTCCGACAACGACAAGGATTATGAAAACCGCACCGGCGATGACGGCGTTGCTGAGGACGGCTCCGGCAGCCTTGCGCGACGCAACTCCGAGAAACAGGAGGAACGCGGTGATAGCCAGCCCGATTGTAATAAGTGCTTTCATTTCTTTGATTATTGTATGAATCCCGTGGCAAATCCCATCGCGAGCTATGCTCTGCCATTCCCCGGCGACCGCCTTTTTACGTCAGTCCCAACAACTTCCTACAGCCTACTGCCTACTTCCTACCGTCTACCACCTACACCCTTCCATAAAGCTCGGTCAGCCGGCCGAGACGAATTCCGATCTCCTCGTCGAGTTCGCCGTCGCGGAGCTGCCAGTTCCAGTTCCCCGAATCCGATGCCGGCAAGTTCATCCGGGCTTCGGTGTCGAGTCCGAGAAGATCCTGGGCCGGCACGATCGCCATGTCGGCGACGCTTGCAAGCGCGGCACGGATAAAGTCCCAATGAATCTCGGATCCGTCGGAATTAAGGTAACGCAGGCAAAAATCATGTTCACGGCTGATCTCGGTCTCGTCGCGCGTCGAACCGGCGCCGGTTTGCGACTTGAACCAGCCGACCGTCGTGTCGTTGTCGTGCGTTCCGGTGTAAACAACGCAATTATTAATGTAATTGTGCGGCAGGTCGTGGTTCTTCGCGTCGCCGCCGAATGCGTACTGGAGGATCTTCATTCCCGGAAATCCGAATCCGTCCCTTAGTTCTTCAACATCCGGCGTGATCACGCCGAGATCTTCCGCGAGGATCGGCAACCGGCCGAGTTCGCGGCGCAAAGTCAGAAAAAGTTCTTTGCCCGGAACGTCCACCCAACGGCCGTTCTCCGCGGTCAGGTCGCCGCCGGGCACCTCCCAGCTCGCGGCAAAACCGCGGAAATGATCGATGCGCAAAATATCGACGGTCTTGAGCGTGAACTTTACGCGTGAGATCCACCACTTGAATCCGTCCTCGCGCATCGCGTCCCAGTTGTATATCGGATTTCCCCAAAGCTGTCCCGTTTGCGAGAAATAATCGGGCGGGACACCGGCAACGACCTGCGGTGAGCCGTCATCGTTCAGCTTGAATTCCCGCGGATTGCACCAGACGTCGGCCGAATCGAGCGAGATGAATATCGGGACGTCGCCGATGATCCGGATCCCGTGCCCGTTGGCGTAATTCTTGAGCCGTGTCCACTGTTTGAAGAAAAGATATTGGTAAAACTTCTGTGCCTGAACCTCGTCGAGCAATTCCTCACGAGCGCGCAGTATCGTCGCTTCATCGCGTAGCTTCAGTCCGTCGTCCCACTGTTGCCAAGACTGATGATCCTGCGTTTTTTTTATCGCGCGAAACAAAGCGTAGTCGTCCAGCCATTCCGCGACAACCTCGGTGAACGACTCAAACGATCCGCGAAGACTGACGTTGGTCGTCAGTCTGAACCGTTCGTACGCCTTCTCGAGCAGCGCGTTCTTCCAATCGATCACGGCTCCGAAATCAACCCGTCCGTCGGGAAATTGAGGGCGGTCGGCGATCTCCTCGGTTGTCAGAAGTTCCTCTTCGACAAGAACTTCCGGCGAAATGAGGTTTGTGTTTCCCGCGAACGCCGAAAAGCACTGGTACGGCGAATCTCCGAATCCCGTCGGTCCGAGCGGCAGAACCTGCCAAATCGTTTGATTCGCTTTGACGAGAAAATCGACGAATTCGTAAGCGGTCCGACCGAGGTCGCCGATCCCGTACGCAGACGGAAGGCTTGTCGGATGCAATAGTATTCCTGCGGCTCTCGGGAAGGTCATTGTTGGTGATCAGTAGTTCGTAGTCAATAGTTAGTAGTCAGTAGATTGCTATGGTAGTTGGTTGGCAAATTGGAGTTTTGGATCATAGTGCCGCCGTGGAAGCACACTGGCTTTTTCGAACCAACCTTTTCTTGGCGAACTCTCAGTCTCGACGAAGGTAGTTGATCGCTCAAATTTATTTCGCGTGCCTGATTCGGTAAC
>JAKOSS010000451.1 GCA_029777145.1 Acidobacteriota bacterium
CATCGGCATCTCGATGCAGCATAATCCGTGGGACAAGATGGACGGCCGCCATTGGTCAAAACTTCTGCCGGCGGCGTATGCAAAAGGAGCCGAACGAAGCGCGCTGACACGGATCGCGCGGCGACGCGGGGCGCATCTGCAGGGCGTGCCGAACCTAGTCAACCGCGTCGCACTTTTCTGGTATCTCGCGCAAAGCTCGGGCTTTTTCTGGCGCCGGCCGATGAAAACGTCGCTCGTGGCGATGATGGACCTCAAGGGCGACCCGTACATCCGATCGCTGATCAGCATCCTTAGTTCGACTTTCAATAGACTCTTCCGCGCCGATTTCCGGATGCAGACCTTTCCGGTCCCATTTCGCGTGTTCGCGCGCGGGATGGACCTCGTGATCTTCGAGGAATTCCCGACCGGCGCGTTGGCGCGGCACCTGGCGAACGACCTCAAAAAACGGAACGAAACGCTGAGCGATCCCGAATACAGAGCGCGTTTCAAAAAGCATTACCGCAGCAAACTCGCGCCGAAGGTCTGGCAGAAGGATTTCGGCGACGCCTACGTCGTCGACGCGCCCAAAAAGAGCTGGATCGGTAAGTCGTTCGGCCAGTTGGCTGACGAGCGCGGGCAGCATCCGGTCGACGCGTTTCTGGACATTGTCGTCGATCTCGACCAGAAAGTTCTTTGGGAAACGACGATCGGAAATCACGATCCGGGACGCTACAAACCTCTGTACAACGACCCGAACGGCATCTTCGGATTCGCCGATTCGGGCGCGCACATCAACAATATGGCGTTCTACAATTTCCCGCTGCGCGTCTTGCGATACGTTCAGGAATCGCATGCGAAAGGAAAGCCGCTGATGTCATTGGAGAATGCCGTCTGGCGTCTGACGAAAGAAAACGCCGACTTTTTCAACCTCGACGCCGGCACGATCGAGGCCGGAAAGCGCGCCGATCTCGTCGTTGTGAATCCGGAAAACCTGTCCGACGCGGTCCACGAATATCACTCGGCGGAGTTCATCGGCGGACACTCGCGGCTCGTGAACCGCAATGACGACGTCGTCGATCTGGTGATGATCGGCGGGAAAACCGCGTGTCTCGAAGGCGCGTTCACCGAATCGTTCGGGAACGAGCGATTCGGCGGATTTCTGCGTTCCCGCGGTTCCTGATGCGAGCGGCGGACAGGCTTTGCCACGCCCAAATTGCGCGACCCGCCAAACACGCGAAAACGCGAAAACGGACGATATTTACGGCACTTCGCTATCGGGCTGTCTCATCGGTGTGTCCACGTGCAATCGAGCAGTCAAAGCCCGAATCGAAAAAAGACCCGAACATTCGGATCTCTTTCGATACATCGATCACTTTCAGCCGTAGGCGATCAGCCGTCAGGTCACCGCTTACTGATCACCGCTCACCGTCCGCCGCGAAATTGACGGTCGCAAAGGAACCGTCGGGCGCAACGGTCTGCGACGGCTGGCTGAACGTAAAGCGCTTTGAGCCGACGGTCACGGTGTATGTCGCACCGGACTGGAGTCCCGAAAGGACAAATCTGCCGAGGCTTCCCGTCAAAACCGTCTTCGGCGCCGGCAGGTTTCCCCCGGAGATCGTCACCGACACATTGCGGATCCCCGCTCCGCCCGATGTCGTGACTCGTCCCTGAACACCCGAATCCGTGACCGGGATCATCGCGTAGGCATGAACCGCTCCGTTGAAAATTCCCGATCCGACGATCAAATTCCCGTCGCTGATCCCCATTGCCGACGACGAGGTGTTCGTCGACAGATCCCAGCCCGATCCGGAAGGAAGAAGATCCGCAAGCCGATACGTCGTCGTCCCGTCCCAAACGAATGGGATCGCGAACGCCGACGACGCCGTGCCGACGACCCAACCTTGTGAATTGACGCCGCGGCCGGATCCCTGCGATGTCCCCGACGGGAGCGGAACCGCAACCATTCCTTCGGTTTGCGACCATCGGAACGGCAGTCCCGAGCCCTGATTGAGCATGCTCGAACCTGTAATGAAGCCCGAGTTGCTGACGTCGAACGTCAATGCGCCGTTCAGTCCCGAAAGCGCTCCGACCTCGAAAGCCTGAGCGCTGCCGATGTCATAGTAAATGCCGACGTTCCGCGCGGCGTTGTTTGGATCGATTCCCTGGCCGACGACGCGCCCCGAATCGTTGATCCTGAACGCAGTCGAGAAGAAACTGCCGCCGGCCGTCGTTTGCGAGATATATGTCGCGTTGCCGCCGCTGTAATAGACGGCCTTCTGCAGCGAGCCGCTGTCGACCGAACCGACGACCACTCCCGAAGAATTTACGTCATTCGCGTCACCGAGCGTCTGGCCGGACGGCATCGGCAGCTGCGTCACGACGCCGTTCTGCCAGATCACGGGCAAGCGGCTTGTTCCAAAAAGTGTCGTCGAACACGCACCGACGACCGATCCGCCGTCATTGGCGCCGTTCGAAACGCAAAAACTTCGGCCCGCCAGATTCGGAAGTCCGATGATGCCTCCGCCCGAGGTCCACCAAAACGCCTGCGCGATCGAGCCGATCGACCTTCCGACACCGACGCCGCCGGGCGAAACACCGAATCCCTGCGAGTTTGTGTCCGATTGCAGGAGACCGATGTCGACGATCTGATAGCGCGGAATGGTATTGCCGAGACCGGCCCGGCCAGTTCCGGGTTTTTGTCCGTACGACGCCAATGGCAACGCAAAAACCGTCAAGAGGGCGATGACTCTGATCATTTTCTTCTCCTTTGTGATTGAATTTCGAGTGACCTGAGATTATGTCGCTTTGGGATCAAAGTCAATGATTTCGGCCCGGGATCACTTGAATTGAAAGTCGCTCGCGTCTAGCATTGACAGCGAAATGAGTCGCCTGAAAGTAATCATCTGCATCGCCTTCGCGGGATTCGCGGCAACGTTGTTCATCAAAGAACGCGTCGTTTCCGCCGGACCGGCGGCGTATCTCGCAGCGCCGCGCTCGGTTTCGGCGAGCGACGGCGACCATATCGACAAAGTGTCGTTGTGGTGGAACGCCGTCCGCGGCGCCACTCAGTACCGCATCTTCCGGTCCGCCACCAATGATCCGCAATCGGCGACAGACGTCGGAACGACCGTCGCCGGATACTATTTCGATTTCACGGCGACCGTCGGCCAGGACTACTTCTATTGGGTCCGCGCGGAGAGTGCTTCTTCCGTGAGCGCACTTAGCTCGTCAGATCACGGCATGCGCGCCTCGGGATCGTTCCACTCGGCGATCTTTTCACCGCTTTCGTCACCGCCGAATCCCTCGGCGAACGGCGTGACGGCGGCCAAGGCGATGCTCGGAAAGACGCTCTTTTGGGATGAGCAGCTTTCATCGACGCGGACCGTTGCGTGCGGCACGTGCCACCGGCCGGCCTCGGGCGGATCGGATCCGCGAACTGCGGTCGGCAGTCAGCGCGCGAAGAATCCCGGCTTCGACGGCGTTTTCGACACCGCCG
>JAKOSS010000452.1 GCA_029777145.1 Acidobacteriota bacterium
CGTGGCGGAATCCGGCGTAATCGGTCGACGGCGTTTCAGGCGATTTGAAGAGATACTTCGACAGCGGCGTCGGGACGAGATTCGAATCATCGATCTTTCCTCCGATCGCTCCGTAGCCGAGTTTAACCTGATTGCTTGCGAGCCCGCGCCATGCGAGCGAGATCAGGACGTCACCCGCGCCGGGCGGCTGCCAGAAACCGAACTCGTCCTTGAGAACAAAGGTCACCGCATAAATTCCCGGATAGACGTCCGATTCGCGAACGTCGCTGACGGGATAACGATAAATTCGCCCGTCATTGCTTTGGGAGTAGACCCTGAACGCATTCGCGCCTTCGGATTTCAAGAGTTCGATGTTCGTGACGTAAATGACGACCTTCGAATCCGGACGAAATGCCTGCGGCTCGATCTTGCCGAGATTGGTGCGGCCGAATTTCCCGGACGGCGTCGCCAGCGCCCGCGTCGAATCTTCAATGCTCAGAATCACCGGCGTCGGCGAATTCGGGTCCGGATCGGTCTCGGCCAAAGCCGGGACGACGACCGCGAGAATCAGGGAAAACACAGCAATAACCTTCAACCAAAGGCGCGAATCTTCGCGTTTCATACCTTTCCTCCTAAACTGACTACTTCCGTTCTATTCCTGGTTTCAATCTGGCGGCTGGCTGGGCGGCTGCCGTTAAAGGATGTTTTACAATCTTAAGAGATAGCTTTTGAAAAAAACAAGCTATTTTTTCTCGTGTATTTCCGGTTTGGATTGAAACCAATGGAACTGGCAATGCTGACTCTTAGACGTCGGTATCGACTTGATGGTCGAAAGAATCGCGCCGATTTGTTCAGCGCGCCGATTGATCTTAAACTCTCTGGCGATGCGCGCCGAATTCAATCTTGAGGTTCCCTCCGATTTCAACTTCAAAACCGCCGTTTACAGTCACGGCTGGTGCGATCTTGCTCCGTTCCGATTCGACGACGAAAACTGGCGGATCGCTTACGTTTTCACGGATTCCGACGGTTCACCGTTTGACGCCGTGATCGAACTGGCCAATCACCGGATCAGGATCGACGCCGAGCGGTGCGATATCGATTCAAACAAGCTGCTGCGCGACGTGAGGCATATCCTCCGGCTCGACGACGATCTCAAATCGTTCTACCGACTGACGAATCGCGAGAAAAGACTCCGCTGGGTATGCGGCATGAGCGCCGGGCGTCTCCTGCGTTCTCCGACCGTTTTCGAAGATCTCGTCAAGACCATCTGCACTACCAACTGTTCGTGGAGTTTGACGAAGATCATGGTCGGCAATCTGGTCGAAAAGCTCGGGAAATCGACGGCGGGAGGGCTCAGGGCGTTCCCGACGGCCGAGTCGATGGCAGCCAAAGACGAAACATTCTATCGGAACGAGATCAAGGCCGGTTATCGCGCGCCGTACTTCGTCGAACTTGCGTCCAATATCGTTTCAGGCGATGTTGATCCCGAATCCTGGCTTGTTTCCGAACTCCCGACGCCGGAACTCAAGAAGGAAATGAAACGGATCAAAGGCGTCGGCGACTACGCGGCCGAAAATCTTCTGAAGCTTGTCGGAAGGTACGACGGTTTGGCGCTCGATTCGTGGCTGCGCTCGCAGTTTTACAAGAAACACAATCGGGGCGAAGTTTGCGACGACAAGACGATTGCAGTATTTTATGAAAAATTCGGCCCGTGGCGCGGCCTCGCGATCTGGTGCGACATGACCGAGAAATGGCATTAGACATTTGGGATTGGGGATTTGGGATTTCGCATGTGACTTGCAGCCGACTCGACCCTTTCCAAATCCGTTGGATCGGGGATTTGAGAATGCGGATTAGTGGTGTCCGAACCCAATCCGAATTCCCAAATCCCAATTCCGAAATCGCTCATAGACGTTTCTCTAAACGCTTTTTGCGTAATAATTTACGGAAAAGTTTTTTTCGATTTTTTTCCGTTTTTTCTTCGACTTTTCAAAACTCCGGCGCGTCAGAACGACCGTGCGGGCAAGGGTTCGCAAATTAGTTTTACGGAATTATTTTCGACTAAAAAGGAGAGAAAGATGAGAAAGCACTTGGTAAACATTTCGATCGGTTTTTTTGCGGTACTTATGGTTTTGACGTTCGCCGATGCGAGCAACGCCCAACGCCGTCGCGAATCGCGCGGTAAGATGCGTTCGAAGTCTGAGGTCAAGCAGATCATCAATCGTGTTGAGGATCGCGTCGACAACTTCGTCAAGAATTTCGACCGGTCGCTCGATCGGAGCAAACTCAACGGAACGAACCGCGAGGACTGGCTCAACAAGCGCGCCCGCGATCTCGAATCGGCGACCGATGAACTCGCGCGTGAATTCGATCGCCGCGATGCCTGGATCGAGAACAAAGACGAAGTGCGCCGGTGCCTGAACATCGCCACGGACATCGACAAGAACATGCGCAAGAACCGGTACGGCGCGACGACAGAGGGGAACTGGAACCGCGTTCGATATGAACTCAACACGCTCGCGGACGTATACAATCTGCCGAAGGTCGGATCGAGTTCGTACAGATAGGTGAAAAGCAGACGATGATTCGACGGCGGATCCGGTATCGGGTCCGCCTCTCGTTTTTCAGAAAGTGTAGTAAAATGTCGGGAGTTTCATAGTAGAAAGATGATAGAAGCCGGAAGAGTCTTGCAGAATCGGTACCGCGTCGACCGCCAGGTCGGCCAGGGCGGAATGGGAGCGGTTTACATTGCCACCGATGAGCGTTTCGGCAGTACCGTCGCGATCAAGGAGAC
>JAKOSS010000453.1 GCA_029777145.1 Acidobacteriota bacterium
ACCTTAATTCTCGGATCGTTTGAACTATTTGCGGTTCAACGCCTTGCTGTTGAGGGTTTGACGAAATGCAGGAAAGGAGAGCGGACACTGACGACGCGCGTCGTGAGAGCGACTCCTGATTCAATCGTCGCTTCGCGGCTTCGATGAGCATTGTCGACCGGCCGAGATTGAGATCCCCGGATAAACTCAGCGGATCGCTCCCCGACCGGCTGACCAGCGGAATAAATGTATGCTTCGCCAAAAAATCTCTAGTGTTCTTGCAGTTGTTCGAATGTTAGCCATTGTGCCAGTGCTTTGCCTGTGGTCGCTCACAGCGTTCGCTCAGACCGAACGAACTGACCGGGACTGGGAAGGAATCGTTCCTTTGGTTTCGTCCCGATCACAGGTTGAGGTGATTTTTGGAAAGGCAAAGAAAACGATCGGGGAGATCACGATCTATGAGACCAAGGAGTATTCGCTGACAGTAGCGTATGCCGGGAACTTGTTTGACAAAGAAAAGATCAGGGCCCGGTTCGACGTGAGCGATGACACGGTCTATTCAATATCGGTACGCTTCGTGGCTCCGTTGCCGCTGGCTTCACTGGGTTTCAAGCGTGAGGAATTCGAGATCCGACCCAACGATGACGGCCTTTGGATGTATTCCCTCACGAAATCCAACATGATGACGCGACTGATGGTGAATGAAACCGATGACCGTGAGTACTATGTCGTGTCGTTGGCGCTTATCCCTGTCAAGCTCAAATCGAAGTGACAACGACCTTTGCCGGGACCGAATCCCAGGATCTTGCCGTCGCTGACGCGACGCGCCGCACGCCGGTCCAAAGTATCGGAGTGACAAACGTATCGTTCTGCCCTCCCGACGACAAAAACGGTCGCTCGAAGATGACGCGTGAGCTCGAAAGTCGAGGAATTTACGAAGCCCTGAACTCATGACTCACGCCCCTCAACTACCGACTCCCGGCTCATGGCTCAAAACCCTCAACTTCGGACTCCTGACTCCCGACTCTCAACCGGTTTAATTTTGCACAATTCGCGGCTGGTCGCTTATAATTTCCGTTTGTCGAAATCACAAAACAATTCTTGAGAATTTCGAGCAGAGATCGGAGGGTAGAGTCTTGCCAAAAACAGCAACGCGCACCAAGGCCGACGCAAAGGGCCAGGGGCGAACGAAATCGGAAGCTTCAAACGGAACCGCCGAAAACGGCGTCGCCGGAGCGATGGACGTAAAGATCGCGCAGGAGGAGTATCTCAAGCGCAAGAAGTCGCAGCTTGAGGCGATCAAGCACATGGATCGCGACCTGCTTCGCGAGATGCTTTATCAGATGGTCCTCGGTCGCATGTTCGAGCAGAAGTGCGCCGAAGTTTATCGGTTGGGCAAGATCGGCGGATTCTGCCACCTCTACATCGGTCAGGAAGCGATCGCGGTCGGCGCGATGACCGCGCTGAAAGAAGGCGATTACTCGATCACCTCATACCGCGACCACGTCCAGGCGATGATCGCCGGCATCGAACCTGGTGCCGTGATGGCCGAACTCTACGGACGCGCGACGGGCAACGTCGGCGGCAAGGGCGGATCGATGCACATGTTCTCGAAGGAAAAGGGATTTTTCGGAGGACACGGAATCGTCGGCGGACAGATCGGCGTCGCGACCGGGATGGCATACGCCCAGAAATACAAAGGCACGGACAATGCGACGCTCTGTTTCTTTGGCGAGGCCGCGGTCAATCAGGGCATATTTCACGAATCGCTGAACATGGCGCAGCTCTGGAAGATCCCGTGCATCTACATCTGCGAAAACAACAAGTACGGAATGGGGACGTCACAGGCCCGCGCGATGAGCATTGCGAACATCGCGAAGAAGGCCGAAGGTTACGCGATGGCCGGTGAATTCGTCGACGGTATGGATGTCATGGCCGTCCGCGCGGCGACGCTCCGCGCCCTCGAACGCGCCCGCAAGGACGGATCGCCGACGCTGCTCGAGATCCGCGCTTACCGCTACATGGGGCACTCGATGTCCGATCCCGGCAAGTACCGGACGACCGAAGAGATCAAACGATATCAGGAACGCGATCCGATCCTCCTCTTCAAGGATTCGCTGAAGGAAGCGAAAGTGTTCACCGACAAGGACTTCGCGGAGATCGACGAACAGGCCCGCGCGGTCGTCGACGCCGCCGTCACCTTCGCCGACGAGAGCCCGTTCCCGGATGAGAGTGCATTGATGACGGATGTCTTTGCGGATTAGTGGTCGGTGGTCGGTGGCCAGTGGTCAGTAGGCCGCCGAATGCTGAAAGATAACGAGTTTGGATCGGGGAAACAATCAGGCGAGAGTCTCGAGGAACTGACTGCTCGCTAGTTGAAATTCAGTCGTTGAGGATGGAATCCGAAGTAGAAATTGGAGTTCAACCTCGAAATTATGACTGTTCAAAGCTATCGACAATTGATCGCATGGCAACGTGCGATGGATGTTGTCACTCAGGTTTACGGAATTGAGTTTCCGAAACATGAACTTTACGGTCTCGCGAGCCAGGTCAGACGCGCTGCGGTTTCTGTTCCGTCGAATATCGCTGAGGGTCAGGGTCGCGATTCGACGAACGAGTTTTTGAGACATTTGGCGATCGCGTACGGTTCGTTGATGGAACTGGAAACGCAATTGATAATCGCAAGGCG
>JAKOSS010000454.1 GCA_029777145.1 Acidobacteriota bacterium
CGAAACGAAAGAAGCCATCTATCATGCGTTCAAGAAGGCAAAGAAGGGCGAGTTGGTAGCGATCCTTGCGGATTCCGTCGACAAGGACATCGCGATCGTCAAGCAGTATCGGGACGAACAATTTTAGATTTTTGATTTTGGATTTTGGATTGCTGAACGGTTTGGAGGTCGCCGTTTGGAGTTCCGCCTTCAGGCGGCCTTTGCTTTTGATATTAGCCGCGGATTGCGCGGATCAAGCGGATCAGAGCTTTCTGATTGGTGTGATTGGTGCGATTCGCGGCAAACTGGTTAACGCGTCCTTAAAAAGCGGTACTTCGCGTTCTTTCGCGTCCGTTCGCGGTCAAAAAGCTTTGCAGTTCATTCAAGCCGCGGATCGCGCGGATGACGCGGATCACGCGGATCAGAGCATTCTGATTGGTGAAATTCGTGAAATTCGCGGCGATCTAACTCCGCGTTGGTCACGCGTAAACGCGTAACTCATACAAGTCGGCGAAGTTCCACGATCGCAAATCGCAAATCGCAAATCTCAAGTCACGAATAGATCTCGACCGACATTCCTTCCGTTCCGATCTTCCCCCGATACATTCCCTCGCAATTGAACGGCATGACGACGTTGCCGGCGGCATCGACGGCGATGAAGCCGCCTTCGCCGCCGATCTCCGATAATCGATCGATCGTTTCGCGTGCCGCCGTCGCGAGGCCGACACCCTTGTATTTCATCCGCGCCGCCAGATCGAACGCCGTTACGCCGAGCATGAAGAACTCGCCGTGTCCGGTGCAACTGACGGCGCACGTCGCGTTTTCGGCGTAAGTTCCGGCGCCGATGATGCAGGAATCGCCGACACGTCCGAACTTCTTGTTTGTCATGCCGCCGGTCGAAGTCGCCGCGGCAAGATCGCCGTTGGCGTCGCATGCGACGGCACCGACCGTTCCGATTTTGGAATTTCGATTTTGGATTTTGGATTCGCGCGAATCGCGAGTGGAATCATTGGAATCCATGGAATTTTTGGAATCGCGCGAAGCGCGACTGGAATCATTGGAATCGGCCGAAGGCCGGCTGGAATCTCTGGAATCCCCGCCTTCGGCGGTATGATCCAGCTGTACTCGCCCGGCGTCGATTGCGGAATGGAGCTGCCGATAGCGGTGTTCGGTGAAGAAATACTCGTCCGGTTCGAATCTCACGCCGAGTTCGCGGGCGAATTCGACCGCGCCCTCGCCGGCGAGCAGGCAGTGTTCGGTCTTGTCCATGACGAGCCTCGCGAGCGTGATCGGGTTGCGGACGTTGGAGACGAACGCGACCGCGCCTGACATCAAACGCGCGCCGTCCATGACGCAGGCGTCCATCTCATTCCGGCCTGCGTGCGTGAAGACCGACCCGCGCCCCGCGTTGAACAAGGGGAAGTCTTCGAGCGAGACGACGGCCGCCTCGACGGCCTCGATCGACGGCCCGCCGTCCGCCAGGATCTTCCAGCCGGCACCGAGCGCGGCTTCGAGCCCATGCCGGTATTCCTTTTCAAGCTCGGGTGTCATCTCCGACCTGAGGATCGTGCCCGCGCCGCCGTGTATTGCCAATGTTGGTTTCATAATTCTCAGGAAATCGCCCGCGGATGACCGAAGCTCGCATCATCTCGAAATCAGCATTCTTGGAAGTCATCCCTATCGCGTGTTTCGCGTCCGAACTTCCTAAAGCCTCAACTTTCTCAATCTCAAAGCGTTCGTGATCACGGAGACCGAACTGAACGTCATCGCCGCCGAGGCGATCATCGGCGAGAGCAATATCCCGAACAAAGGAAACAGCGCGCCGGCCGCGAGCGGCACTCCGAGCATATTGTAAACGAACGCGAAGAACAGATTCTGCCTGATGTTCCGCATCGTCGCGAGCGACAGGTTCC
>JAKOSS010000040.1 GCA_029777145.1 Acidobacteriota bacterium
CACCGCGCCGGTTATGAATACGATCTTCGATCCGTCGGGCGAAAAGGTCGGCGTCGAATAATAGGCCGGAGCCGTCGTCAGCTGCTTCGGAGCGCCACCGTTCGCCGCGATCGACATGATTTGCCCGCCGTCGTTCGTCCACGTCACATACGCGATCGAACGTCCGTCCGGTGACCACGCCGGCATGAATTCGCCGGTCGAACCGTTCGTCAATCGCATTGGTTTTCCGGACGGCAGATCCATCATGTAGAGCTTGTTGAAAGCCGAGAACACGACGCGCTTGCCGTCGGGCGAGAGCGCCGGATAACGGATGATCCGCGCGGTGACGTTCGGCGCATCGTCGACGCGATAATCGAAATGCAGCTCTGGCGCGAGTTCGACGTCGACATCGACCTTGAACGGAATCACCGTCGCCGCGCCGCTGGCGAAATCGACGCGCTTGATCTTGCCTCCGATAGGCACGATGAGCGACTTTCCGTCGGGCATGAACGAATAGCCCGGGAACGTGTCGCGGGTCGCACGCGATTCCTGATCGTCGCGGGTGACATCGTTGATCAGCCAGCGTTCCTGACTGGTCTCGAGGTTGCGGACGCGGAGCGCGGTCTTCGTGCCGTAACGCGTCGCGTAAACGAGGTTCTTGCCGTCTGGCGACAGAACGGGACGCATCGCGCTGCCCTGCGTGTTCGTGACGCGCGCCGTTTCGCTCGTCTCGCGATCAAAGCGCATGATCTGCCACATCGGGAACTTCGCGTTGTATTCGAATGCGTTGGCTCGCTGGGCGTAGAAGACGAACTTGCCGTCGGGCGATGCGACGACGCCCATTTTGTTGAGCTGCGGCCCGCTCGACGGCGGTCCGCCCGGAGTCGGCGGAGGCGGGGGCGGCGGTCCGACGCTGACACCCGTTCCGCCGTCCTTGTGATACATGTACGGATGGAACGTCCCGATCCCGCGGTCCGATTTCGAGGCGATGATGTAGTTCCCGTCGGGCGTCCACGAAGGCGAGACGAACATCGTCCCGCGGCCTTTCGTGATCGCTTTGGGTTCGGTGCCGTCGGGCTCTACGACCCAGACGTTCTCGGCGCCGCTCTTGTCGGAGAGATAGGCGATCAGCTTTCCGTCGGGAGAGAACTTCGGCTGGCTCTCGAACGACATTCCGCCGACGATCTTCGTTGCCGAGCCGCCATCGATCGGCATGGTGTAAATGTCGCCGAGAAGGTCAAAAACGATCGTTCGTCCGTCGGGCGAGACGTCGAGCGACATCCACGTCCCTTCGTCGGTGGTAAATTTGATATTCCGCGCGGGTTTGAGCGGAAGTTCCTCGGCCTTTTTTTCGTCCTTTTTTTCGGGCGCCTTTTCCTGCGCGGGAGCGGCAAAGGGAAGCGCGAACGCGGCGATCAGCATGCCGGAAAGCAGTTTCGCGGCGAAACCGTACGATTGCATAAATTGTCTCCTTTAGATTGTGGCTGGCAACGACTAATTCAATACCAGAATCCGCGAGGGAAGTCGATTCGATCTGCGAGGTTCAAGAGTCAAAACCCAAGATTCAAGAATCAAGATTCAAATACAAATAAAATTCAAGATTCAAAATTCAAGACGAAACCTAGTGCCTTCTTGAAGTTTGAATTTTGAATCTCGAATTTCGAATCCGGGCAAGAATCGACAATCCAACCGAGTTTATGCGAATATAACGGCGAAGAAGCCAGTTTTATTTTCCTAACATCTGTTGCCGCGAATCGGTTTCGAATGGAACAGTTCCCACGATCGGCAACGCGACATTGCGGACGACCAACAAGGTTCGGATGACTTTCGCTGCCGGAATTCAGAATTTCGAACGCATCAATCTTTTTCAACCCACCGAGCGTTGCTTTGCGCGAATTCCGGAAATCCCGACATTACGGGTGCGCAAGCTGACTTAACACACATGAACGAAAAAAAAGAAGAATGGGAAATCGGCGCTTCGCGAGACATGGCTCCGGCCAAGCCCGATAACAGCGACCTGGACGTTTTCAAATCCAAAACGCTCGTCGGGCAGATACTTGACGGCCGTTTTCTGATCGAGAAGGACCTCTCCGAAGCCGGCGCCGATCAGGGCGGAATGGGTCTCGTCTACATGGCGCAGGATCTCAAACTGATGAGCAAGCGGGTCGTCGTCAAGATCCTCAGCGGGGCGGCGCTCAAAAGCAAGGACATCGTCCGCAAGTTCCTGCACGAGAAGGAAGCGCTGATCCGCGTCGATCACCCCGGGATCGTTCGGATCCTCGATTCCGGCACTTTGTCAGACGGAAATCCGTTCATCGTGATGGAGTACATTCCGGGCTATTCGCTCCGGAAGAAGATGTCCGAAGAGGGGCCGCTTCCTTTTGAAGCCGTCGCCCACATCGTCGAGTCGGTCACAGACGCCCTCGCCGCCGCCCACGGCGCCGGGATCATCCATCGCGACATCAAGCCCGAGAACATCATGCTGACGCCACACTCCGACGGTCACGAGCGCGTCCGGCTGATCGATTTCGGGATCGCGCGGGTCGAAGAGTCGAAACTTGCACCGGCAACCGAACTGCCGCGGGGCATCGGGACGATCCTTTACATCGCTCCGGAACAGCTTTCGGGCGGGGCATCAACGACGCCGGCCGCCGACATTTACAGCTTTGGGATCGTCGTTTGGGAAATGCTGACCGGTCGTCGGCCGTTCGAGCCGAAATCCCAGGTTGAGATGTTTATGCTTCAGACGAACGGAGTTCAATCCCGTCCGGCTTCGCTGAGACCTGGCATTACTTCCGACGGCGAAAATCTGCTTCTCGCGGCGCTCGAATTCGATCCGTCCGCCCGACCGTCCGACATCCGGAATTTTGGCCGCGATCTGGCGCGGGAACTTCGGACCGCGAATGATCACCCGACGCGGCAGTTCGAGGCGCCGGCGCCGACGGAGGCCGCGATCGTGATCGATACGGAAGTCCCGACCGTTGATCGCGCACCGGCGATGATCGCCGACGACTATCACCGCCAGATCGCCGCGCGCCAGAACGTCGGCGCCGGTAAGAAAAACATGATCCCGGCAGTGGTCGGGGCCGTCGTCGTTTTGCTTCTTCTGCCATTGGGCTATTTCGGATGGCGATATTTTGTCGGAACGGGCGGAGCCGAAAACGCGAAGTCGCTCACGTCGAAAAATGCCAATGCGGTCAATCAGTCCGTCGTGAACTCGAACTCGACCGTTCCCACGGCGGACACGGTGATGATCAGTTATTCGTTCACCGCTCAGAAGTATCAGGGCGACGAGCCCGTCGGCGACCCGACAAAAACAACGGGTCTCGATTTCCTTGAGAAAGACAGCAAGTACCGGATCAAATTCCTTAGCGGCGCCGCCGGATATCTCTATGTTTTCAGCGAGTCGGGAG
>JAKOSS010000455.1 GCA_029777145.1 Acidobacteriota bacterium
CATCCAACCGCGCCCGCGATATGCGCGATTCCCGAGTCGTTCCCGACGAAGATGTCCGCGCGTGACGCAAGCGCCGTGATCTCCGGAATTGAGAGATCGCAGAAAGTCCGAATCGGGACGTCCGCGATCGACTTCAGGCGCTCGATCTTCTCACGTTCGCCCGGCGCGCCCACGGCGACGACTTCAAAACCCGCGCCCGACAAGAATCCGGCGATCTCGACGAACTTCTCGACGGCGAGCTCTTTGGTCTCAAAAGCCGCAACAGAGTGAAGCAAGGCGATTTGGGATTTGGGATCGGGGATTTCGGATTCGGGATCGGGGATCTCGGATTGGGGAACGGGGATTGCGGATTGCGGGTCTTCGTCTTCAGTCTTGTATCTTGAATCTTGAATCTTGAATTTCGAATCAAGCGAAGCGACCGCGGCATCCGTCACCGTCAGCCTGGTATTCGGGCGATCGGAAACGTCGATCCCGACAGATCCGATCAACGCCAGATGCTGCTCGGCGGAATGCGTCACGGGCCGCCCCCAGAAGTCGGCGGACGACGTCAGCAAGTGATTGTAAAGGAACGAGTAACGGTAATGGCCGTAACCGACTCGGTGCCTTGCACCCGAAACGCGGACGAAGAACGTCGAGGTGGTTCCGCCGTGGAGATTGAGTGCGACGTCGTACTTGCGATTCCTGATCTCGCGCGCCAACGCGAATCGCGATCGTTTTGAAGATTTGTTGAAAGAAAGGACTTCGTCGATGACGTCGAATCCGTCGAGCACCGGCGCGACCCAGTCCTCGAGCAAAACATCGATCTTGGCCTTCGGAAGCGCGCGGCGAAGCGCCGCTAGCGACGGCGTGATCAGAACGGTATCTCCGATCGAGCGGAGACGCACGACAAGAACACGCTCGACATTCTGCCAATTGATCGCTTCACCCCGAATCATCGGTGCATTTTATCATCCGGCATTTCAGAGAGGGACGTCCGCTGCACAGAAATTCTTCAGAAAAACTTCAAAAGAATCTAAAGATTTCCTCCGGCCCCGACGGTTATCTTCGATGCCACAAGTCTTCCGAACGATCGGGGACAATAATTTACCGAGGAGAAATGAAATGAAAGACTGTTCGAATGAGGCGAACCTATTGAGTGGAGCGGCCAAAGGCAACGCAAACAGACTCACGGCGATCGTTTCGGTATTCGTTGTGCTCGCCCTCCTTTCAATTGGGAATCAGCGGATCCTGGGCCAGCAGTTGTGCAGTTCCGCGGCGGTCGAATACGACTGGAATTTCGGCAACAACGGCCTGGTGATCAACGACAACAACGGCAATCCGCTCCGCTTGTTTGGCAGTGCCGCGCAACCCGACGGCAGACTCGTAGCCGCCGGGATGACCTTCCAGAACGGCGGTTGGGACTTCGCGATCGTCCGATACACAACCGACGGAACGCTCGACACGAGCTTTAGCACCGACGGAATTGCGACGGTCGATTTCGACGGCAGGATCGATGCCGCGACGGCGCTTGCGATCCAGCCGGACGGTAAGATCGTGGTCGTCGGCGGCACGGGCGTGCTCGGCGACACGTCATTGGAAAACTACGCGATCGCGCGACTCGAAACGAACGGAACGCTCGACCGAACGTTCGGACGCACGCTCGGGTTCGGCATGCGAACCGGGAAGCAGATCACGGACTTCAACGGATTAAACGATCAGGCCAAAGCGGTTGCGTTGCAGGCGGACGGAAGGATCGTTGTCGGAGGACGCAGCGTCGTTGACGGCGCGGGAAATCATTTCGCCATCGCCAGATACAACACGAACGGCACTCTGGACACGTCATTCAGTTCCGACGGAAAGACAACGTTGAGTGTCGGACAGTCGCTGGACGGGATTCTGGACCTGATTGTTCAACCCGATGGCAAGATCGTTGCGGCGGGCGATTCCGATCTGAACTTCTGTGCCGCGCGGTTCAACGCGAGCGGTACGGTCGATACCGGTTTCGGCTCTCAGGGAAAGACGTCCGTCGACATCGAAAACAGTTCAGACGGCGCAACGAGTCTCGCACTTCAAACGGACGGCAAAGTCGTTCTCGGCGGCTTCAGTCGGCCGGGTTCCACTTTCCGGGAAGATTCGGCGCTGATCAGATTGAACTCAAACGGAACGCTCGACAAGACATTCAACGGCAACGGCCGGTTCTTCGCAAATCTTGACGACTTCAACGACCGGATCACCGACATCGTCCTTTACAACAACATGATCTTCGCAAGTGTCCGCACCGAAACTCCCGGAACGATCATGCTGCTCGATTTCCGCCCGAACACGCCGTGTTACAGAATCACGACCCGCTTTACGGGCGGCGGCGGAACTTTCGGGAATTCTGTCTCCCTGACGGGATCACGGATTCGAGTCGCCGGGACACAGTCGTTCCCGGACAAGGGATTCGTGATGGCCTTCGATACGAACGTCAATCACTGACCGCCTTGGATCCGGATCAGGCAGATGAAACGAAACGCCGGACAAAGCACTGTCCGGCGTTCATGAACTGAATTCGTCGGCGATCATTTCTCGACTCTTGCTTCGTCGACGAGCATCACCGGGATTTCGTCGCGAATCGGATACACGAGCGAGCATTCCGGATTCTGGCACTTGAGACCGGTTTGGTCGTCTTTGAGCTTAACTTCCGATTTGCATCTCGGACAGCGAAGAATTTCGAGGAGTTCGGGACTGATAGCCATTTTCGATTTGGGATGTGGGATTCGGGATTTGGGATGCGGATCGACGCTGAATTTCGACGTCACATCCGAATTCCCAAATCCCAAATCCGAATTGCCTATTCCACTTTCGTTCCGCATTCGTTGCAGAACTTCGCGCCGGCGTTGAGTTCGGCCTGGCAGTTCGCGCATTTCTGTTTTTCCTGCGACGAACCGCATTCAGAACAGAACTTCGCCCCCTCGCGGAGTTCCGCGCCGCATTTGACGCACGGGACCTTCGCGACTTCCATCTTGCCGCCACAGTCGCCGCAGAACTTCGTCCCGGCCGCGTTCGGCTTGCCGCACGTCGGACAGGCGATCATCGCCGCTGCGGGTTGCTGTGGGGCCTGACCGCCCTGCTGCGCGCCGCCGCCGCCGAAGACGTTCGCCATCTGGTTTCCGACCGCGAATCCGGCGCCAAGCCCGGCTCCGAGACCCGCTCCGCCGCCTTCGTTCTGAGCCGCGTCGCGAAGGGCGTCGGCCGCCTGGAACTGCATGTAGCGCTGCGCGTCGCCCAACGCGCCCATGGCCGCGCGCTTGTCGATCGCATCCTGGACCGCCTGCGGGACGGAGATGTTCTCGACGTAGAATTTCGTAACTTCAAGACCGTAAGTGCTGAAGTCTTCGTTGATCTTCGCCCGGATCGCTTCGCCGAGTTCTTTGTACTGCGACGCAAGATCGAGCGCCGGGATCTTCAGTTCGCCAAGCGCATCCGAAAACTCGGTGACGATCGCGCGCTTCAGCTGTGCGTCGATGTCCTCGGTCTGAAAATGGGCGTTCGTTCCGGCGATCTCCTTGATGAACGTCGACGGATCTGCGACACGCAGGCTGTAGGCGCCGAACGCGCGAAGCTGAACGATGCCGAAATCGGTGTCGCGGAGCATGATCGGGTTCGACGTGCCCCACTTCATGTCGGTGAACTGCTTCGTGTTAACGAAATAAACTTCAGATTTGAACGGCGAGTTGAAGCCGTATTTCCACGCTCCGAGCTTGCTCAGGATCGGCGTGTTGCCGCCGTCGATCGTGTAGCGTCCGGGACCGAACGCGTCGGCAACCTGACCTTCGTGGACGAAGACCGCCGACTGCGATTCGCGGACGATCAACTGCGCGCCGTTCTTGATCTCCTGCCCGTGGACCGGAAATCGATAAACCAGCGTATCCTTAGATTCATCGAGCCACTCGATAACCTCGATAAACTGATTCAGCGCTTCGTTTTTGACTTTATCCCAGATGCTCATTTAGTAACTCCTTTGATCTTGAAAATTCACCAACTAATAACGACATCAGGCGTTTTGATGTTTCGATAATATCTCAAATCCGTGCGCGCGAACAACTTTGACAATCGGTGACACCGGTCGCACAACCCCGACCGCGCCGAACAATGCACGGCAGGGCGATTCGCCGAAAGAATCCCGAAAGCGGTGAATGTATTCAGCGTTTCGAATTGCCGAGGACTCCGGCCCTGATCCGGTCCGCGAGCGAGTTCCGGATGGTTGATCGCGCGACCTTCAGATTCCCGTCCGTGATCGTGGCGTCGAGTCCGGCAATCGGCAAATAATCCGCGATCGGTATCGGCGTGCTCCCGCTGATGTATTTCGCGAAGAACGCGGACTGATCGCCGCCATTGAGATCCGATAACCGCCGGCGCAATTCATCGAGCGTGTACTCGTCGTTCGTTCCGCCGTACCGTTTGAACATCGCCCGCATCAGGTCGTCAAGGCTCTTTTTGTTTCCCGACGCCTTTCGGATCAAAAGGTCCTGCGCGATTCCCGCGAACATCCCTCCGGCATAGATCACGCCCCAGTGATCGTGTTTCTCGGCGCCATCGGTCAAAGCGATCTTGCCGAGCCCGCCGTCGGTGCTGTAGCGCTGGTAAAAGATGCTGTTGAGCGCGTCGAAAAACGCGGCTTCGTCGAGGAAGCCGACGTGGTGCAAAGCCTTCACCGTGTAGTAGTTTGAGACGCCTTCCTTGAACCACTCGCAGTCGTCGTCTCTCGGCGTGATCGACTTCCCGTTCCAAAAGTGGAAAAACTCATGGGCGAAAATGAACGTCGAGAACAATTTCGCCATTTGGCCGCCGTTGCGGTCGACGAGCAGGCTGATGTTGTTTCCGATCACCTCGCCGTCGGTGTTGTCCGCGGAGTTGATGACGACGACCGATCGCTCGAAACGGTTCGCCGGTCGCGGCTTCGGCACACCGCCCATGAGCGCAATGTAATAATCCATGACGCCTTCGGCCATCTTTCGAAACTCGTCCGATCGCGAAACGATCTCGTCGCCGCCGAGCGCGAAGATCAGCTCGAATCCGCCGCGTTTGACGCGGATCTCGCGGTGAGTGCCGGCAAAGATCATCGATTCGCCGAATTCGGCATCGTTTCCGGCGACAAAACCATTCGGCTTCCCACCGACCGGTTTCCACGGCGTCGTGATGCGCCAACCTTTGGGAAGAGTGAACTCGACGCCGATGTCTGACCGATCCGTGCCGTTCCGGATCAAGTACGTGCGGCCGGTCATGAAGACGCCCCAGTCGGTCACGTACGCGACGCCGTCGATCCCGCCCGGCCATTCATGCTTCTCATGATCGAGCCTGACAGTGTACGTGACAACGATCCGAGTCGGCCCGGCGACGTCCATTTTCAATTTCGCATCCGGCAGTTCGGTCACGGCGATCGGTTGGCCGGCGGCGTCGGAGACCTTCAGATCCTCGACGAACGTCGCCCAGCGGCGCGGCAACGACTGCCCGCCCGGCGCCATGTAAAGCACGTCGTCCTGCGTCGTCAGTTCGGCATGGACGCGGATCAGGCGATGATCGGAATCGTCGATCGTGATCGAATACGACGTCGGTCCCGGGGCAGAGTTGAGCCCGGAAGCGTTGGCGGGGATTGAAAAAACGAAAGATAAGAACAGCGCGATCAGCAGCGCGCGGGCGGCGGAAATCAATCTCATCAAGAGTTCGTACGAAGCGATCCGCGAAATGATCCCTGAAATTTACGAGGACGCCGACCGAACGCGTCGATATGCGACGAGCACGGCGATCATTGTCAGGCCGCCCACGCAGTCGAGCGCGACGTCATACGGCGACGAAGTCCGCAACGGATTGAAGCTCTGATTGAATTCGTCGAGGGAAGCGGTGAGAAGCACGACGGCGAACGCAATTCCGTACCAGTAACGACCTAGCAACTCTCGCGCCGATCCCCAAAAAGCCCGCGAAGCCCAAAAAGCGAGAATCGCGTACTCGATGAAATGCGCCGACTTGCGTATATAGCCGTGATAGGTCGTGATGACATCTTCCGGTGCGTTCGGAAAAAGCCAGATGAGCAATGGACGGATGACCCGCGACGTGTTCGACATCGCCCCGGTCGTCGAGGAGGCGAGAAAGATCAGCGCGATCCAGATGATCAACGGTGCGTAGCGAACAACACGGCTTGGGAGTTTTCGATCGTCACCCATTCAGATGAAAAATGCCCCCGCGTTCGTCCGCTTTCGGATCAAGGCCGTATTGATTATCATTCGGTTCCGAGTCGAGAAGCATCATGATCAGAAACAGAATTCCGCCGGCGTACGGTATCCAGCTGATGAAGTAGTACCAACCGCTCTTGCCCGAGTCGTGGAGCCTTCTCACGGTCACGGCCAGACCCGGGATGATCGTCGCGATGATGAGCGCCATCGACAAATATCCGAACGGCCCGTCGAAAATGATCGTGCCTACCATGTTGTCGATAATGACCGCCGCGACGATCAAAACGACGTTGACGATCGAAAAGGTCCAGTATTCGCGGCGCCGGGCGCGTCCGCTGAAATCCGCGTATTTGTTGAGTGCCGCAAAGTACCAGTTCATCGAGTCTCTCCGGATTTGCGCAGGTCATTATGTGAGCCGCGAGAATAAAAAAACAAGCGAATCGTAATTGAAATCGCTGACGATTTCAATCGCGATCCGCTTGCAATTTCGGCTCGAGAAACTAGAGCGCGGCGGCGCCGGAAACGACCTCGATGATCTCCTTCGTGATCGCCGCCTGACGGATGCGGTTCATGTTGAGCGTCAGTGTGTCGATCAGTTCGCCGGCGTTCTTTGAAGCGCTGTCCATGGCCGTCATGCGCGAACCCTGTTCGGATGCGACGGATTCGAGCATCGCGCGGTAAACCTGCGTTTCGATCTGCTTCGGAAGCAATTTCCCGAGGATCTCGCCGACCGGCTGCTCGTAAATGTATTCGGCGTTCGCCGAAGCGCCGTCGGCTTCTTCCTGCGCGGCCGGGATCGGGAGCAGTTGCTCGATCATCGGCTTTTGCGAAAGAACGGTGCGGAACTCGGTATAGGCAATGAAGATCTTGTCGATCGACGTATCGTTCGTAAAGATCTCGATCACGCGGTCGGCGATCCGCACGGCGTCTTCATGTTTCGCGGTGCCCGAACCTGTAAGTCCGACATATTCTTCAACGAGCGTCACATTGCGGCGCTTGAAGAAGTCGCGGGCCTTGCGTCCGACCGGGATCATCTCGCTCGTCGCGTCGTGTTCGCGCATGAACGCCTGAACCGCCTTGATCAGGTTCGAATTGAACCCGCCGCAGAGTCCTTTGTCGGCGCTGACGACGAGCAGCAGATACTTCGAATCGCCGCGTTCGGTGAGAAGCGGTGACGAAAAATCGTCGCCGATCTTCGCGCTCAGGTTGCCGAGCACATCCGACATCTTATGCGCGAACGGACGGGCCGCGACGACGCGGTCCTGCGCGCGCTTCAGCTTGGCCGCGGCGACCATTTTCATCGCTTTGGTGATCTGCTGCGTGTTCTTCACCGACTTAATGCGCCGGCGCATGTCCAATAAACTAGGCATGTTGCGATTTTGGATTTGGGATTTTGGAATTTGGATTGATCATCCAAAATACCAAGACCCCAAATTCATGACTTTCTCAGTTCCAATTCGGAAATTGACCTTGGATCCCGGAACCAATCCAAAATCCAAAATCTAAAATCCAAAATCTAGTTGTTCCACCGGGTGGCTTTGAAGTCCTCGACGGCCTCCGTCATTTGGGCCTTGAGCTCGTCGTCGATCGACTTCTTCGTCCGCAAGGTCTCGAAGATCGCCGGATGCGAATTCTCGACGAACGAGAAGAGTTCGCCCTCAAAGCGCTTGATGTCTTCGACGTCGATGTCGGTCGCGAACCCGTTCGAAACGGTCCAGATGATGAACACCTGTTTCTCGACTTCCATCGGCTGGTACTGACCCTGTTTCAGGACTTCGGTCAGGCGTTTGCCCTTCTCGAGCTGGTCCTGCGTCGATTTGTCGAGGTCCGAACCGAACTGGGCGAACGCCGCGAGTTCGCGGAACTGCGCGAGGTCGATACGGAGCGTACCGGCGACCTGTTTCATCGCCTTGATCTGCGCCGAGCCGCCGACGCGGGAAACCGAGTTTCCGACGTTGATCGCGGGACGGACGCCCGAGTTGAACAGATCGGACTCAAGAAAGATCTGACCGTCGGTGATCGAGATAACGTTCGTCGGAATGTACGCCGAAATGTCGCCGGCCTGCGTTTCGATGATCGGCAAGCTGGTGAGCGAACCGCCGCCGCGGGCTTCGGACATTTTCGCGGCGCGTTCGAGCAGGCGCGAGTGGAGATAGAAAACGTCTCCGGGATACGCTTCGCGGCCCGGCGGACGGCGGAGCAGAAGCGAGATCTCGCGGTACGCCGCGGCCTGCTTCGAAAGATCGTCGTAAACCGTCAGCGCGTGACGACCGTTGTCGCGAAAGTACTCGCCGATCGCGACGCCCGAATACGGAGCGAGGAACTGCATCGCGGCCGGATCCGACGCGGTCGCCGAAACGACGATCGTGTAATCCATCGCGCCGAAATCCTCGAGCTTCTGGACGACCTGCGCGACCGTCGACGCCTTCTGGCCGATGGCGACGTAGATACAGATGACGTCCTTGCCCTTCTGGTTGATGATGGTGTCGATCGCGACCGCGGTCTTTCCGGTCTGGCGGTCGCCGATGATCAGCTCGCGCTGTCCGCGGCCGATCGGAACCATGGCGTCGATTGCCTTGAGACCCGTCTGAAGCGGCTCTTTAACCGGCTGACGGTCGATGATCCCGGGAGCGATGCGCTCAACCGGATTGTAGGTATCGGTAACGATCTCGCCCTTGCCGTCGATCGGGTTGCCGAGCGCGTCGACCACACGGCCGATCATCGCATCGCCGACCGGGACGCTCATGATCCGGCGCGTACGCTTGACCTCGTCGCCTTCCTTGATCTTCTGGAAGTCGCCGAAAAGCACGGTACCGACCTTGTCTTCTTCGAGGTTGAGCGCGAGCCCGCGGACGCCGTACGGAAATTCGAGCAGCTCGCCGGCCATGACCTTTTCGAGGCCGTGGATCTCGGCGATTCCGTCGCCGACCTTGATCACCGTTCCGACTTCGGCGACGGTCATCGTCGCGTCGAAGTTCTCGATCTGGGCACGAATGATTTCGTTGATTTCGTTCGCTTTAATTGCTTCCATATTTAATTGTCAGTGGTCGGTCGTCAGTGGTCAGTGGTCCGTCTCTGACCACCGGCCACAGGCCACCAAACTCTGCCTTCAGATTCCGATAAGTTCTTTCTTAAGATTCTCCAGTTGCGTTTTCACGGAATTGTCGTAAACGGTTGATCCGATTCGCGTTACGACTCCGCCGATAATTTCCTTATCAATCACAAAATTCGCTTTGACGCTCTTTCCCGTCAGTTTCGCGATCGAGTCGCTGAGTTCGCGGCGCTCCGCGTCAGACAACTCGCGTGCTGAAACCACCTCGGCACCGATGACGCCCGTGCGCTCGTCGATGACAGACGCAAACTTCTGGTTGATCTCGCCGAGTTCAATCAGACGGTTGTTGCGAAGCAGAACCCGCAGAAAATTGGCGGTGAGCCGCGACGGTTTGGCCTTGGCGATGAGCGATTCGAGGACCTTTTCCTTGTTCAGATGAGCGATCGCCGGGTTCGCCAGCGCCCGCTGCAGATCGCCGTTCGAGGAGATCATTTCTTCCCAGGTTTTGAGCTCGGCCTGAACGGTCCCGGTTTCGCCGGTCTTCATCACTACATCGGCGAGCGCGGTCGCGTAACGTCGTGCGACGGTTTCGATACTCATGATTATTTAAGACCTCCGATGGCGCCGATTCCCGCTTTGACGAGCCGCGAGTCGTTGTCCGCGTTGATGTCGGATTTGAGCTTCTCTTCGGCCAGCCGGATCGCCTCTTCGGCCGAGTAACGGCGAAGTTCGGTGCGCGCCTGCGCCGCTTTGCGTTCGATTTCGGCGGTCGTCTGACTCTCGAGCCGTTTCACTTCCGCATCCATTTCCCTGCCGATGCGCTTTTTCTCGGCGGCAGCTTCGTCCTTCGCGCGCTCGATCACTTCCGCCGACTCTTCGTCGAGGTTGGCAAGCTTCGCCTCGGCCGAAGCGAGCTCGGCCAACGCCGCCTGCTTCTGTTCCTCGGCCTTGATGAGTTCGGCACGGATCTGATCGCGTTTTGCCTTGAAGGCCGAGCTCAGCGGAGTCTTGAGAAGATAGAACATGATCGCGGCAAAGATACCGAGATTCAGGAACTTCCACGCTTCAAATCCGGGATAGTTGAGATACGGCTCGATCTGCTGCCAGCGGCTTTCGCCGGCGGCGGCACTCTCCGACAGGAGTATGAAATTGATAATCAGAGCAAACATACAAACAATTGACTATGCTTTCAGGATCGTGGCGGCGATCTTGTTCGCCAGCTGTTCGGCTTCGGACTTGATGACCTCGCGGGCGGTCGCCGTCTCGCTCTCGAGAGTCGCGCTTTCAGTCTCGAACGCTACCGCCACCGCGTCCTTGGTCGCGGAAACCTTCACGTCCTTCTTCGCCAGCGCCTTCGAGCGCTCCTTGTCGATTATGTCGTAGCCTTTCGAACGGGCGTCCCGCATCGCAAGCTCGTACGTCTCCCGCTTTTTCTCGACGTCGCGCATGATCTCGTCAGCCTCGGAAGACCGTCCGCCCTTGTTTTTCTCACGCGAAGCGATGACCTCGTTGATCGGGCGAAAGAACGTCCGATTGAGGATCCAGATCATGATCAGAATCAGCGCGACGTGGATCAGGAGTGTGCCGTCCGGCACAAGTTGAATGGAACTTCCTTCAGCAAAGGCTAGCAAAAACATATCCTAAATTAATTATTGAAAGCTGCTATATGATCGGCGGACCAAAAATCTGCCCGTTTTTCAAAAGAGAAAGAATACCACGCGCCAAAATTGACGGTCAAGCAAGCAAAACAAAGCGCGCAGCCTAAAAAATACGGCGATTTTGCGGACGAATCCGGCCGGTCCGGTCCGGATTCCGGAACCCTCGAAACGAGAACGGTTAGCGCGCCCGGACTGAGAAATTACTTGACATCGTCGGACCCGAAACCGTAGTTTTGAAAGCACTGAAACTTCACATGCGGAGGCGCATCCTGTCCGGTGATGGGCGCGGTCTTCAAAACCGTCTGCGAGCGCGTGAGAGCGCGCTTGGGTGGGTTCGACTCCCACACGCTTCCGCCAAACCAATTTGGGAATGGGGATTTTTGATTGCGGATTTTCCTTCGCACGACCTCTAATTCACTCGAATCCCCGCTTGACTGATTCCTCGAATCGGAAGATTCGAACGAATCCTCATCTTCAGGAGACACCTCATGACTCAAAACGAAATGAAACTTCGGACCAAGAAGTTCGCATTGAACATCGTCCGTCTGGTTCAGACCCTGCCCCATGGCCAATCGGCTGCGGTGATCGGAAATCAACTCGTCCGCAGCGGAACGTCTGTGGGCTCTAATTACCGCGCGGTCTGCCGTGCAAAATCAACCGCCGACTTCATTAACAAACTCGCGATCGTCGAAGAAGAAGCAGACGAATCCGGCTTTTGGCTTGAGATGCTTGAAGACTCAGCGATTGTCGCGCCCAACGAGTTAGCGGACCTGCGCCGTGAGGCCGACGAGATCGTACGGATCGTTGTCGCCGCTTCAAAAACCGCCAAATTACGACGAAATCAGCAATCCCAAATCCGAAATCCCAAATAGCTATATGAAAACCTGGATATCCCTCAACATGACTCCCGGCATCGGGCCGCGGGCGGCAATTTCCTTACTTGAACGGTTCGGTTCGGCGGACGGCGTGTTCCATGCGACGCGGCGCGAACTCGAATCGCTCCGTCTCCGCGCGGAGACGGTCGAGAGCATTCTCAAGCGCGAGTTTCACGATCGCGCCGAATCCGAACTCAACCGCGTCCGCGAACTCGGCGGCGACATTCTTCTTCTCGATGACGGAAGTTATCCGTTCCTGCTTCGCGAGATTCCCGACCCGCCGATCCTTATCTATGTCCGCGGCGACTGGCGCGGATGTTTCGAGGCGCCGGCGATCGCCGTCATCGGATCGCGCCGCTGCTCGACTTACGGCGAGAATGCGGCAGAGATGCTCGCGCGTGATCTCGCCGAACACGAGGTATGCGTCGTTTCAGGTCTCGCCCGCGGGATCGACACGGCCGCCCATCGCGGCGCGATCCGTGGCAAGGGCCGGACGATCGGCGTCCTCGGAACCGGCATAGATCGCGCCTATCCGAAGGAGAACGCGAAACTCGCGGAAGCGATCGTCGACTCCGGCGGCGCGCTCGTCACCCAATTCCCGCTCGAAACGCCGCCGCTCGGCGAGAACTTTCCGTACCGCAACCGCATCATTTCGGGACTAAGTTACGGAGTTTTGCTGATCGAGGCGACCGACCGGAGCGGATCGCTGATCACCGCGCGGCTCGCATCCGAGCAAAACCGCGAAGTCCTCGCCGTGCCCGGCAACATCACTTCGCGGAACTCGATCGGGACGAACTATCTGATCAAATCGGGAGCGAAACTCGTCCAGCAGTGGCAGGACGTCGTCTGCGAATTCCCGGTCGAGATCTCGTCGCGGATCCTGCCGCCGAAACTGGACGACTCGATCCCGCAGCTTCCGAAGCAGCCGGGCCTTGCGCCGGCGGGACTGAGCGAGTCTGAGCGCGCCGTGTGGGCGTTGCTTCGCGCCGACGAGGCTCAGCATTTCGACGAACTGCTCGCGAAGTCGGGAAGGACATTCGGCGAACTCAATTCGATCCTCGTCGGACTCGACCTGAAAGACCTGATCCGTGTCCTCCCCGGAAATCATTTCGCGAAAAAGACTTGAGGTTGAAAATGTGGATTTTTGCTGAAAAAGAGGAGTATTATTCACCCATACGAGAGAGGCCCTGACCTTATGAATCCTACACTTCGAAAGATCCTCGTCGTTGCGGTCCTGCTTATTCTGTTCTTTACCGGCGTCGGTTCGTGGGTCGCGTACAAGTTCGCGGTCGGCATGGACTCATTGTTCAACCCGGAAATCCCGGAGCAGATCAAGGAACCGAGGGTATTGATCGGTGACGGCCGGTTCAAGAAATCGGTGTTCTTCTCAAAAGACGCCGATTCGAACGGCAACAAAACGAACGAAGACGGGAGTGGCTCCGACTCTCGTTCATGGAAACGTTCGATCGATTCGTTGACAGCCAAAGCAATATTCGGTTTCACGGGCCTCCAGATCGTCCAAGGCAAGGTCGTCGCCGTCGGCAAGTTTGGAGCCTACATCCTCAACCAAGACGGCCGGCTCGAGCGTTATGTCACCTTTGCGCCAATCACTCGGAAGTATTCGATATTCGGTTTTGAGTTTGAGTCCGATCAAAGCAATTACGACGATTTGAGGATCGCTCCACTCGCACCCGGAAGAGTCGGTTACTGGTCAACAGGTTCATTGTCGGGATTCCGCGTTTTTGATGAAAACGGCGAACCGCTTTGGAGCACAGGTGAAGCCTTGGTCGATTTGGGCCGTTTTTCTGAGGATAAGAAGGAGCGGGAAGAAAGGCGGGAGCGAAGCAATTACGTTCTAGCCGGAGTGGTCGGCGATCTTGACAATGACGGTATCGCCGAATACATCGTTGCGCGGGAGAATGATGGACTGCGAGCTTATCGGCAAAACGGCGATGAAATGTGGTTTCTGGCAGATGAGTTTCCTTTCGCAACACTCTTCGTTCTAGATTCCGATTCCGATGGCAAAAATGAACTGTTGGGAATCGGTCCGCGAACAGTACTGCGAAACGGCGACGGCACGATAAAGAATGAAGCTGCAAAGATGACAAATTCGACTATCTACACGCTGCGTCCCGACCGGGCGACCGGCGGAACAGCACTTCTCTTCTGCCGGAATCATGACTCGAGCTTCGATTGTCACGACCTCGACGGGCGAGAGATCGTGAAGGGCGTCGTACCGCTCAACAAAGTTCCCTCCGCGCAGTCCGGTTACGGTTCCACCGCGTCGATCGCGTTTCCGAAATTTGTTTGCGCCCGACTCGAGAAAGACAAACCTCCTTTTTATGTTGCCGTCGGAGCCTTCATCGGTATTCCTCGAGCGAACCTGTACGTTTGGGATGAAGGCGGAAATCTCGTATACCACGAACTGTTGCCGGAGGAAGCCGAAACCATCTCCGTACTTCCCGTTGAACAGGGACTTGATCAGGTGCTGATCGGCGGCAAAGACACCGTTTGGCGCTTCGGAGCACCGTGAACGGATCGCGGCTTTCTGCTCACTGCTCACGGCTTACTGCTCACCGCTCACGGCTCAGTGCTCACTTTCACCGCATTGCAGCGCGTCGCTGAACCGACCACTGACCACTGACCACCGACCACTGACCACCGACCACTGACGTTGACACCATCGCAACTAAGGTGTTAGAACTCAGAACGTCAGCGCATTCGTTAATGCGTCTGACTTATTTTTTTCACTAATGGCTAAGAATCTCGTCATCGTCGAATCGCCCGCAAAAGCGAAAACGATCAATAAATATCTCGGCAGCGACTATAAAGTGCTGGCGTCGATCGGGCATATCAAGGACCTTCCGA
>JAKOSS010000456.1 GCA_029777145.1 Acidobacteriota bacterium
AACCTGGACGCCGACAGAAAACCAAAAAGGCTGGGATTGGTTCTCGATCCAGCTCGGCGACAACACGGAGCTGATGTGCTACCAGCTGCGCGACAGCAAGGATCAGGTTTCACCGTATTCGAGCGGGACGTTTGTCGGCTCAGACGGCGAATTCGAGCCTCTCAAAAACGACGACTTCACAATCACGCCGACCGGTTGGTGGAAATCGCCCAACTCCGGCGCGACCTATCCGAGCGGTTGGAAGTTGACCTGCGGGAAGTTCGGTCTCGAGCTGACGGTGACCCCGTGCGTCCGTGATCAGGAGTTGGACACCCGCGGAACGACGATGATCATTTACTGGGAAGGCGCGTGCGGTGTTGAGGGCACGAAAAACGGCGAGCCGATCGACGGCCGGGCTTATGTCGAACTTGTCGGATACGACCGCTCGCACGAGGCCCCGAACCTCGCGTATTTTCTTTTTGGTAGACAGTAGTTGCTAGGCAGTAGGCAGTGGTCAGGGATTTCCGACTTGCGATTGCCGATTTGCGATCGCGTGATCGCCATTGACTTGACCGCTGCCCACTGACCACTGCTTACCGCTCACTGCTCACTGCCTACTTCCCTTCGATCAACGCCAGCAGGCGCGCAGCGAGGTCGGCGTCGAGGTTCCTCAAAATGTTGTACTGCTCACGCGCGGCAGTCTTGTTTCCGGTCGCGTTGTACGAGTATCCGAGCGTATAGCGCGCCCGGGCAAAGTTTGGCGACAACCGCAGGCATTCCTTGTATGCCGCGATCGCCTGTTCGTCCTTTTGAAGTGCGAAGTACGCATTCCCAAGCAGATAAAAGCCGTCGGAATAATCGGGATTGTCCTGCGTGAACTTCAGCAGTCCCGGAATTGCTTTGTTGTAGCTGTCCGCCGCGCGCTCGGGCTGATTCAGAAACTCGTACGCCCGCCCCATATAGAGATAGCTTTCACCGTCGCCGGGGTTCAGCCGCAACGCTGAATTGCATGACTGAAGCGCCTGACTGTACTGCTTCAGATCGTTTTGCGAACGGCACAGGTTCGTGTACCCCATGGCGATCTTCGGATCGAGGTTGATCGCGCTCTGGGCCGCGATCGACGCCTCCTTCGGCATGTCGGCCATGCTGTAGAACCAACTCAAACTGACGTACAGATTCGCGTCATTCGGGAAGACCGCCAATCCCTTCTTGGCGGTTGCGATCGCTTCGTTGAACCGGCTCTTGTTGCGATATATGTCCGCCAACGGACCATACGCGGCATAGATATCAGGCTTGACGCTGATCGTGGCCTCGAAATACGGAATCGCCTCATCGAATTTTTTCGCGCGGTACAACGCATCCGCCACGTAAAAATTCGATTCACCAACGTACTTGGTCTTGTATTTGAGAGCGTCGAGCGCGGCGAATCCCTGATTCAGATAATCGCCGAGATTGTAATAGCAATCGGCGATGAAAAAGTGAATGTCCCCCTGATCGGGGTTGATCTGAACGCCCCGCTTGTAAGCCGCCAGCGCCTCAGCGTACTGTTTGCGCTCGCGATTGATCCCGCCCAAGGCAAACTGGATGTTTGCATTCTTCGGTTCAAGACGGGCGACCTCCGTCGCGTCGCGCAATGCGCCGTCGAGATCCCCTTTGTCGTAGTAGATCAACCACCTGATCCGATAGATCTCCACCGGTTTGTCGTAGCCGGTCGCGAGCGCGGCATCGAAATCGACGAGCGCTTGGTCGTTCTCCTTGAGGTACGAATGCGCCACTGCCTTCCAGTAATGGGCAGCCGCAAAACCGGGAAAATAGACGATCGCCTGAGCGTACTTATCGATCGCGCCGCGGTAGTCCTTTTTGTTGAACAGATCGTCGCCCTGTTTGGCGACCTTCTTGGCCCGATCGCGGTCCTTTTTCGATTGAGCGAAGGTCGGAGCGGCAAAGCCGGACGCCATCGCGAAGATCAAAAGGAAGCCGAAAATTCTGACAAAGTTAAGTTTTTTCATCTTCAAATCCTCCGGTTATTGAGGAATATCCCGTCCGCGCAGCGACGGTTTGGGCGATGGTTTGATCGTCGGAACCGGCGTCGGCCGCGGTGTCCGCGCCGTTGTCGGTCGTGGTGTCGCCGGCACCGGAGTCCGCGGGACAGGCGTCGTTCGGCCGTCCGGCGTCGATTCCGGAGTCGGAGATTCCGACGGTGTCGGCGACTCTGACGGCGACTCAGTCGGCGAAGATTCCGGAGTCGGCGTTTCCGACGGAGTGGCGCTCGGCGTCGTCTCCGGGGTTGCCATCGGCGTCGGTGTCGGCGTCTCGCCGAATAGTCCGCCCAAACCGCCCGGCGTCGTATACGCGTACCATGCGAGGCCGGCTCCGCCCGCGCCGAGAACCAGCAGCAGGAACAATCCGACGAGAATGCCGATCAACAATCCCCTGCGCGACTTCTTCGGCGCCGACGCCGCAACCGCCGCGGCCTTCACCGGCTCCGGTTCGGGTGCGGTCGCCGGCGGACTCGCTACCGTTTCCGCAAAGCCGGCACCAGCGGCCGTGACATTTGAAAAATCAACCGAGTCCGAAAAGTTGTTGATCTCCTCGGTCGAACCGCCGGAAACCGCCGGCGAGCTGTCAAAAGCGGCATTCGGAGTGGTCTCGAACGGCGGGGGCGAAGACGGGCTTTCGAGATTCGCATTTGGAGTCGTCTCGAACGGCGGCACCGACGGCACGCTGTCTAACTTCGCTTCGGGAGCCGTCGGATTCGGCGCCGGTGACGGCAACTCGAGATTTAGGATCGGCATCGTCGCATCCGCAGTGAACGGTTGCCCGGACCCGGAAGAATCGGCGACGGGCGACTCGGCCGGCGGTGGCGGCAGATCCTCGATCTTGAGATCCGGCTTGATGAAGACCTCGGTCCTGATATCCGACTGCGCCGGCGTCGGTTGCGGCACGTCGGGTGCACCTTCGATCGGCCCGTCGTAGCGGACCGTCGCGTCAAAGTCGGACGCGGGCGCCGGCGGTTCGGGCTCGGCTGCGATCATCCCGAACGGGATCGTTTTCGCCGCCATGTCTTCGGCGCTGGCGGACGCCACGGGCTGCGCGGGTTCGGCGTCCACGGGATGTGTCATTACGAGCGTTTCAAAACCTGTCGGCTGCGCTTCCGGCTGGTCCATGACGACCGTCTTGTCGCCTGCCGGCTCATTGATCCTCGCGTACGCTTCGCGGAGCGCCTTCTGCATTCCGCGCGCGTCCCCGAATCGCTGGTCGTGACTGACCGCCATTCCCTTCAGGATCACGTCCGAGATCATCGCGGAAACCTCAGGGTTGATCGCGCTCGGCGGACCGAGCGGATCCGAAATCCCGCCGAGAACCGCATCGGCACGAGTCGCCGCGTCGGGCGGAACGACGCCGGTCAGAAGAAAGTAAAGCGTCGAGGCGAGCGAGTAGACATCGCTCCGGGCATTCGTTTCGCCGCCGCGGATCTGTTCGAGCGACGCAAACGGCTTGGTCTGCGCCGGAATTCCCGACTGCCCTTCAAGCTTCGCGACCGCTCCCTGTGACAGCCCGAAATCGAGCAGGACGATGTTGTTCTGATCGGTGAGCTTAAGGTTCTGCGGCTTGATGTCGCGGTGAAAGATCGGCGGCTCGTTCGAGTGCAGATAGATCAGAGCGTCGAGTATCTGATCCGCCCAAAACATCACCCAACTCAGCGGAAACGGCTTTTGGCTCGCGGCCAAACGCTTCGCCAGGTCGTCGCCCTGGACAAATTCCATGACGAGGAACTGATCGCCCTGCTCGACGAAATGATCCGTAACTTTGGGCAATACCTGATGCCGGACACGCTCAAGTGCGCGGGCTTCGCTCTCAAAACCGCCGCCCAGAACGTCATTGCCCGCATAATACGTGCGTTTCATCACGACCGGACCGCCGATCCGCTGGTCGATGGCGAGATAAACCTCGCCCGCGCCGCCCCGGCCGATCATTTGCCCGATCAAGTACCGGTTCTGCAGAAGTGTGTTGTGCTCAAGTGGATTCATCTGATTTTTTGGGTGAAAAGCGAACAACCGCGCGTCGCGGACCCGAGCGCGACGTCTGCGCCGATGAATACGAATTTGCCGAGCGCCGGCAATCGCCGTAATTTGCTCTGACCAGAATTATAAGGAATTATCGGCAAAAATCCCTAGGGCGCCGTATTTTTATTCGGCCCGGCCGCGGGTTCGCCGCGATGCTGCCAGCATCGGCCGCCGCCTTTGACACGTCGCGTGCACGGCGTTCCCTTCTTCGTCATTGCCCCGCAAATTTCGATCGTCTCGTCGCCGCTGACCGGCGTCTTTTCTGCTTGACGGGTCGAATCACCGGATTTTGCCGCCGGATTCGGGCTCGAAACGCTTTCCGGTCGGGCGTTCCGATTCGTCTGGACCGGACTTGGACGGGACGTGATCAGCGCCGACGGTTTCTGTCCGGGCGCACCGATGAAAACGCCGACCGCGAACAGTCCGGCGATCGTCAGGAGTACGCCGATTACGCTCGGCATCCAGTCCTGTAACAAAAATTCAGTTTGGCAAACATCGCAAAACCTGCGACTGTGCGCGAACGTCCAATCGGCGCGTTCGATCTTCTCGCCGCATTCGCAGCAAAATTTCGGCTTGTAAATCACGTGAGTTCTCCATCCGTTCTGAGGTTGATCGGGCCGTATTTGTGAAGCGGCGCCGTCTTTTCTTCAATTGTGCGCGATTATATCGCGGAATCCGCAGGCCGCGTTAGCCAAATTGCCGACGTTGGCAGGATCATCCCGAAAAACCGTGAGAATACTCGAATTTCGGTCATGAACCGCGGCCGAAGACGTGAGTCCATGTGGAATTAGAGGAATTTGAAACCTCCGGCGTGCAACCGCGTTTCTTCAAACGGCGTCTGATTAGCTAAACTTTTTCCGACATGATCCGCAATTTTGCAATTTATCTTCTGATTCTCCTGGCGTTTGCCGGGATCGCGCACGCGCAGGACGACGATCCGATCAAGATCGATTCGTCGATCGTCCGCCTGAACGTCGGCGTGGTCAATCGCCGCGGACAACCGATCACGAATCTTGATCGCAGCAATTTCTCGATCTACGAAGACGGCGTCAAACAGACGATCTCGCGATTCGAGCCGACGGTCGCGCCGTTCTCGGTCGTCATGATCCTCGATATGTCGGGATCGACGCTCGGATTTCGTGAGATCATTCGGCAATCGGCTGCCCGATTCGTCGACGCGCTCGCGCCTGACGATCGGGTGGCGGTCATCGAATTTTACGACAAGGTCAATCTCCGCAATGATTTCACGACGGATCGCAAGACGATCGTGAACTCGATAACGGTCGCCAACGGACGCGGAAAGACCCAGCTTTACAAGGCGCTCGATGTGGCGCTCGACAAGCTCAAGAGCGAAGGCAACCGACGCAAGGCGATCATCGTCCTGACGGACGGCGTCGACACCGCCGCGCGCGACGAGGATCGCGAGTTTCTCGAGAAGGTTAGCGAAAAGGACGTGCCGACGGCGATCAAACCCGAGACCAGCGGGGATCTGAACCGCGTACTTTCCCGAACCGACCAGCAGGGCGTCTCGGTCTTCCCGCTTGCGCTGCCGACCGGCGATCCCGGAAAGCTTGCCGATCCGACGCCGATGCAGGTCGCGATGTTCACCGCCGCCAGAAAGCGGCTCGAGATCCTCGCGCTGCGCACCGGCGGATCGTTGAACACCATCAATCGTTTAGAGGAAATGGGACGGCTGTATGCGGCCGTCGCCGCCGAACTTAGGACACTTTATACGATCGAGTACCAGTCGACGAACGACAACCGCGACGGCAAATGGCGCGAGATCAAGATCGACGTCAACAGCCCGGACCTGATCTCGCGCACGAAGCCGGGATATTTTGCGAAGTAGTGCCTCGTCAGTGGTCGGTGGTCCGACAATTTGGGATTTGCGATTGCCGATTTGCGATTGCCCTATCAGCATCAGTCTGACCACTGACCACTGACCACTGACCACTGACCACCGACCACTGACCACTGACCACTGAGATTTGACACTCAACCGCCCGAATTAGTATCCTCTTCATTCGCCTTGTGCACCCGTAGCTCAGCTGGATAGAGTGCTTGACTACGAATCAAGAGGTCGCATGTTCGAATCATGCCGGGTGTACCACAAAGATCCAATCAAAAACGGACGCCGATTCGGCGTCCGTTTTGCTTTTCCGACGAGATTTCCCCGGACGCGCCTTCAAGTCTAAACTCAACCCTATCGATTAACCAGCGACGTGACCAGCCATGGCTTTCGATCCTGTTCGCGCCGGTAGAAGACACGCGGAACCTGGCCCGACCCGTCGCGCACCGCGGGCGGTGTCTTGCCGTCTTCCCGCGTCAACTGACGCTTGCGCGCCTGTTCCGACGTGAAGATCCGGGGAACCCGGTCAACGGCGTAGTCGAACCATTCACGCATCGTGATCTTGCCGTCCGCCGGTGATCGATCGGCACGAGACGATTTCAGGCCGTCCTCGATCAAAGCATACGTCAGGTAGCCGTGACCAAGTTGGCTCGACTCGGTCGCAAGCTGGTAACTCTGCGACGCAGTGAGAATATACATTCCCTTTTCGTAGGCAAGTTGCGCAAGTCCGCGGCTGTTCATCGGCCCACGTCGCTTTTCCTCGGATTCAAGAGCCTGCCCCGAGTTGCACGCGTCGATCACCATGAACAATCTTTCGGCGCTTACCGGTTCGAGAAGCGCTTCGAGTTCGACGTCCGAAATGCTGCTCGCGGTGATCGTTTTCAATCCCTCGGCCCCAAGCTGGTTGCGGCGCCCTGTATATCCGAGATCGTGAGGGATCAGATAAAACCTGTCGCCTTGGGCCAGTCCGTGACCCGCGAAGAAGATCGCGACCTCGTCCTCGGGCTGCGCCTTCCCTGCGATCTCGCGGAGCGCAGCCGCGATGGTCGATTTCGTCGCCAGCGCATCCGAAAGCGAGGTCAACTCGACACGGTCGAATTCCCCGGACGCCGTCTGGGCTTTTCCGAAAGCGTCGGCGAAGCTTGCGGCATCGGTCGCGGCATATGACAGATCGAATTCGCGGTTTTCGTATTTGTTGACGCCGATCGCCAGAATGTATGCGACGCGTTTCCGGCGAAGCGGTTCCTCGCCGACGACCCAGACCGAGTCTTCGCGGCTCTTCACGTTGTCGGAGTTGAATGCGTAAACCGTATATTTGTTATCGCCCTCGGAGACTGTCACGTCGGTCTCGAACTCTGCCGACGTGCGCCCAGTTAGGAGATCACCGCGCCAGATCTTGACCAGTGTGCCGTTGCGAAACAATCTGAGGTCCTTCGCGCCGGCCGGACCTTCCGAAATCTTGACCCGGAGACGAACGGTGCGGGTGGAGGTCGATCGATAGAAGTTGCCGTCATCGAGTGCCACCTTGACCTTCGGCTGCCGACGATCCTTCGTGGCCGGACTGGTAACCGCCGCCGGCATTCGGCCGCTGAACAAGTCTTCGAGCAAGCCAGGATAATAAAAGTCGCTGAAAAATGCCTCGGCGGGAGCGATGTCATAGAGGCTCGGCGAGAACCGCCATTTCACGGCATCGAACGCGCCCGGACTGCCGTCGAAGCGACCGTCAGGCGTGACCGCGAGCCATTCGTCGTCCGGCATCGCAACGAGCGTTACTACCTCGCGTCTCAACCTGAAATCAAAGATCACGATCCGACCGCCGCCGCCGATCCCGAAAAAGCTGCCATCGCTTGTGAATTCGATATAGTTCGCTTCCTTGACGAGTCGGCCTGAAAACGGTTCGGCGTTGCCGGACTTTTCAGCGTCGGACAGCCAGAGCGAGCCGTCAAGTGCGTTCGAGACGACCTGCCTCCCGTCAGGCGTGAACCGCATATTCCGGACGATCTTGTCCGCCTCAAGGACGGAGGTTGCAATCCGCGCACCGGAAACAGCGTTCAAGACCAGGATCTTGTTGAAGTACGATTCAACGGCTACTCGATCACCGCGCGTGCTGACGGCGAGGGCCGACGGCGTTACCGGAACGGATTTTCCATCGAAGCCGACCTCATTTCCCAAATCGATCGTACCAACAATCCTGCGCGTCGCGACGTCCATCAACCTGATTTGCGAGGGAATTCCGTCTTCTTGCTTTCCGAGAAGATATGCAAGCTTTGAACCGTCGCCCGAAAACCGTAGACTGACGATCTGCCGGGACTCGGAAGGTGGCCCCGGGAGATCCATCCCGGTTGCCGTGTCGATCAACCTTAATCTGTTTTCCCGGACCGTGACCCACGCGAGTAATTTTCCGTCCGGCGACAGCGCCGAAAAATCGCGGTAATCGCCGACAGTTCCTGAGTCGGCCCCGCCGATCTCCGTTCGGGTTATGCCGCCCTCTGCCGTCCAAGCGCCAATCATCTCCTTATTCGCGCGAAAATCGGCGTATGGCGAAGACACTTTCCCAACCGGGTCAAAAGCGATCCCTTTCGGTGTACCTATCGGCACGGAGAACGGCGTCCCGACACCCGGAATACGCCAGATTCGAAGGGAATCGTAGTCACCGCTCGCGATCCATCCGGCGTTTTTGCCAAGCGCCAGACCCGAGACGGTTTTGGCGCGGTTTCGCAAAACGCTTGGCTTCATTTCGCCGTACCTGAAAAGAACGAGATCGTCATTATCCTGCTGATAGACCATCGCAATCGGCGAGAAGGTTGCTTGGCCGATATTTAGATTCAGCGAGTTCGTCTCGACCCCGTCATCGGCTTTCCAGAATTTAGTCTTTCCAAGACTGTCCTGCGTAACGAAGAAGCCGTTTGCCAAGAGTTGAAGCGACGAGACCGTTCCCGTTTCCCACCGCCGTTCGTAGCTTTTTGCGGCCGAGCGCCCGTTCCATGCCGAAACGGTTGCGTCCGAGCAGCGGCAGACCAGCCGGTCGCCGGAAAACCCGAATTGAGGTGTTGAAACAAGGGATTCGATCCGGAACAGAACCCTGCCGCTCGAGAGTTCCATGACGTTGACCCGGCCTTCGTCGAAGTACGAAAGCAGACTTCCGTCACCGCTTAACGCGATCTTCTTCACCTCCGACGCCAATCGAAACTTGCGGATCGGTCTCAGCGACTCCAGCTCGAACACCTCGATCTCCTTGCGTGATTGCGATTCGGTCGCAACGACGCGTCCGTCGGAACTTATCGCATAGACTGTCGCACCGCACGTATATTCCTTCGGGCAGATCCCTGCCGTCACGGTCCCGGTCTCGATATCGACGAGGGATAGTGAATTGATGACATTGCCCCACAGGAACTTCTTGCCGTCGGGCAAAAACACGACGTCGGTCGTCGTCAGCGTCGGCGAATTGATGCTTCTGAGCTCTTCGCCCGTCTGCACGTCCCAAACCTTGATGACGTTGTAAACATGTGACTGACGCGTCGCAAGCAACCGCCCGTCGGGGCTGAATACCGCGTCGACGCCTCCGAGAGGTTCGTGACCAGCGGCAACGTAGAGCTCGGGTGTCGGCTGAGCGACGCAACAAACAACAAAGGCGAGTATCGCGGCGGCAAGTTGGTATGAGCGCATTTGTGAACTAACGGGGCGTTGTTTCAATCGGCGGCAGACCTACTGTCTGACTACCCGAAATCCGGTGTGGAAACCTTGAACCGACGGAAGGGCCGCGCTCCGGCTCGCCGAGCGCAGGCTCGATACCGGCGAGCTCCAACTCCCGCCCCGGAAAACACGGTATGCTCCGGTTTGTGGTCCCGTCGGGTCGGTCGCCGGACTCTTCGAGTAATAGTCAGTTCCGTACCAATCCTGAACCCATTCGGGAACATTTCCGTGCATATCGTGCAGGCCCCAGGCGTTCGCTTGTTTCGTGCCGGCGGCCCTGGTCCTGATTTTCGCGTCCTTGAGCTTCTGGTAAACCCAGTCGCCGCTCAACGGGTATTCACCAGAGTTTTGCCAGAACCACGCCATCGCGTCCAGCTGACCGGCGTAGTCGCCCGTGGTTCCCGAGCGAGCCGCATATTCCCACTCTGCCTCAGTCGGCAACCTGTAGCGGAAACCGTCGTTCTGGGCATTCAGTCGCGCAATGAACTGCTGAGTATCGTCCCAGGAAACGCCCTCGATCGGACACGCGGCACAGTCCCGGAATTCACCACGGTCGGTACCCATGACCGCCTTCCACTGTTCCCGCGTAACTTCCGTAGTCTGCATCCAGAAGCCCTTCGTGATCCGAACCGAGTGTACGGGCTTCTCATCGGAACCGCCGTTTTCCGATCCCATATTGAAACTGCCATCCGGAATGTATGCGAAGCTGATCTCGACGCCGCCGGGCACGGTTGCCTTGCTTAACGTTCCGGCTTTGATCGAAACGGTCTTCTCCAGACGCTTGAGCAGGATCGCAGCCGCACCGGCGTTTGCCCCGTTCGGGAATTCGTCGAGGTACGCCTGCACCTGTGACGACTCGGTCGAGGACTTCACCGACTGCCAAACGAGTTCCTCGAGTTTCGTCCGGGCATTTCCGGCGTTCGCGCCGCTCGGAAACTCTTTGAGAAAGATCCGCAGATCGCCGGGATCATTTGAATTCTTCACAAGATCCCAGGCTTTGGCCTCCTGTACTGCCGCGATCGTCGGCACGTTGTCCGGTTGCGGCTCAGGCTTTTTCTCCGCGGAGCGGCGGAAATAGAAATCGCCCGAATACAGCCCTTCCTTCCACGGTGACTGCTTTTCGTCGGAATTGGCTTCGACATCGCGCGCAACGAGTTTGACCATTCGGTCCAATTCGATGTCCGGCTGATCGAGATTCTTCAGCAATGCGCTCGTGAACACGCCGTTCCGGCTTCCCGGCGCACCGTCCATCGCGACTCCGCCCGGCTGCGTCGCATAAAGGACCATCGTTCCCTTCGCCGGATTGCTGTTCACTAGTCCTTTGCTGTCGCCAATGTCGCGCAGGCTGCGCCATTGCCTTGCAAACGGATTGTTGCGGCAGGCGTCAAGGATCACGAGGTTGAAGGGATTGCGGGCGGCGGCCATCTTGTCGAGAACGTAGCCGACCGGAACCGCTTTGTATTTAACGAGATCTTCGTCGGGAATGTCCGCATCGACCGGGACGAGGTAGTTCTGCCCGCCGGACGTCACGCCGTGGCCGGCGTAAAAGAAGAGTCCGACGCCTTTCGTCTCGGCGAGCCGCGCACCGAACCGGGATATCAGCGACTCCATCGCGGCCTGTCCGACATCGATTCCCTCGCCGTCGCCGCCGATGACCTCGAATCCGAGCTCGCGGAGCTTTGCGGCCATGTCGCGCGCGTCGTTCGCCGGATTCGGAAGCTTCGACGCCTTTTGATATGCCCCGTTTCCGATGACGAGCGCGACCCGCTTTTGACCGTCGGCAGCTCCATTGGGCCTTACGAGCTGCCGATCCTGTGCGAATGAGGGAGGCGCAGACTGGTACAGCATCAACAACACTGACGCAAAGGCGATAAGTTTCAATCGCATCATTCTCATCCGCTTTTCCTCCTCAAATCACGTACTAGGCGCCCTTTACTTTGGGCTCACGTTCAACCTGACGAACGCCACCGCGGGTCGCCCGACAACGGTCTTGACCCGATAAACCGCCTGCGGAGTCGGTTCTTCGCGCGTCAACGCCCTCGTCGCCGATCCGCACGGTTTGGAATCGTTGGATTCCTCGCGTACAAGCGCCCGCGTTTTCGCACCGCACGCTGAGTTTGCCTCGACCTTGGTGTAAACCTTGTCGTCGTTGTCCGTCCGATCGAAGATCGACACTTCGACGCCGAGTTCGAGATCGGCGAGTTCGTCAGTGTTCGTCACTTTCCCCTTGCTGTCCGCCGCGATCGGCAACTGGACCGGCGAGATAATCACCGTCAGCAGTTCGCCGCGGTATCTCGGGTCACGCGCGACGATGTTGAAGTACGGCAGTTCCTCTTTCTGGTCGGGAATGTCGACCAGCATTCCGGGCGATACGCGGTTGCTTTCATTTCCTGCGGGAAAGATCAGGTACGGATCACCGTAGCTGCCGTCACTCAGCACCTCGGTGTCGACGACATACAAATAGCCTGACGTCGAGGGTTCGACCGCGAGACGAATCTTGTCGCCTTCGCGGAACTCCGTGTCGGAATTGACCCGTTCCGCGACCCAAAACTCGACGTTTCCTTCGACCTTCACCGGAAACGTCACCGCGGCGTTTGCGGAGCCGGAATGCAGTTTCCAGATCGTCACGCCAATGTCAGAGTAAACCGGCTCTCCCTTGGGTGGCGGCTTCGGACTCCCTTTTCGCTTGCGTTTGACGCCGGCGTCCTTGCGCGCAAACTTGTAAACTGATTTGCGCTTTTTTGAAGGCGCGCTTGATTTTGCGCCGGCCGGCCGTTTCGCGACGAAGTCATCGGACGTAATCGAGCGGGTCTGCTCCTGCGCCGAAACCACCACACCGGCTGCCAAAAGAACCGCGATTGAAATGATGATCGTTAGTTTGTTCATAATTTTTATCTTTCGTATGTATGAATCACTTCACATGGGCGGCTATGCGAAACCCAATAGTCATACTTACGGCTTCTAAACCTCCGCGCTGTGCCGAGCGACCGCCCTTTAGGACGTGCCCCCAATTGCTATTTTTGACCGCGCTGCCGTCCGCGGGCTGAGTCTGATGATTTGGACTGTAGCTATCCTCGACCCACTCAGCGACGTTGCCATGCATGTCGTACAGGCCCCACGCATTCGGCCTGTAACTCCCTACGGGCACCGTCCGGTCCTCCAGGTTGGCCTGCGTCGAATCCAGACTTTCTCCAAACGCGTACGCCGTTGTCGTTCCCGCGCGGCAGGCGTATTCCCACTCGGCCTCCGACGGTAGTCGATATTCCAATTCCGGATCAAGCGAGTTCAGTCGCTTGATAAATTCCTGAATATCACTCGATCGGACAAAATTCACCGGGTAATCCGGTCCACGTACGTTCGTGCTGGGATTGCTGCCCATCACGGCCTCCCACTGCCTCTGTGTGACCTCGAACTTACCCATCCAGAAACCGTTGCGGATCGCAATCTTGCGTTGAGGGCCTTCATCGTCGTTCCGCCCTTTTTCACTGTCCGGTGACCCCATCAAGAACTCACCGGGCGGGATCCACACCAACTCAATTCCGGACGGTGACTTGCGGACCGTTCCGGCTTTGAGCACGCCCGTCGGGATCGCGTTCGGCGTCGTAACGGCAGAATCGGATTCGAGCTGCCTCAATCTGATCTTCGCCGCGGCCGAGTTCGCGCCGTTCGGGAACTCGTCGAGGTACGCCTGCACCGCGGCCTTGTCGGTCGACGCTTTCGCCGACTGCCAGACCAGATCCTCGAGCCTGATCCGCGCCGCGGCGTAGTTCGCGCCGTTCGGGAATTCCTTGAGATAGATCCGAAGGTCGCCTGGATCATTCGAATTCTTTACCAGATCCCACGCTTCGCGTTCCTGCTGCGCTTCCGTCTTGACGGTTATGTTCTGATCGCCGAAAGCCTTTCCGGCGAAATAGAAGTTTTGGAGCGCGTTGCCTTCCTTCCACGGCAGCTGCTGTTTTCCGGATCGCGCCCAGACGTCGGTCGAAAGGGCTTTGACCATCTGATCGTATTCGAGTCCCGGCTGTTTGATCTGCTTCAAAAGCGACTCGGTGAAAAGTCCGTTGCGACCCGTTCCGTCCGAGGCGACCTTGCCGGGCTCGGTCGCGTAAAGTACGAGCGTTCCCGTTGGCGGCGAGATCTTCGCCAAGCCGTCCGAGTTGCCGCTGTCCCTGAATCCCCGCCACGAGCGGGCAAACGGATTGTTGCGGCAGGCGTCGAGGATGACGATGTTGAGCTCGTTCTTCGCCGACGACATCTTCGCCAGGACGAGCGAGATGGGCACGGCGGAATATTGAACCTCGTCCTCTTCCGGAATGTCCGCGTCGACCGGGACTATGTAGTTTTCGCCCGCGACCTGGAGACCGTGGCCGGCGTAATAAAACAGGCCGACGCCGCCCGAGGCCGCCAGTTTCGTACCGAAGTCACGGATCAGCGTCTCGATCTCGCGCTTGTTCTGGTTGACGCCGTAAACGAGGTCGAATCCGAGCGACCTGAGCGCCGCCGACATGTCGGCCGCGTCGTTCGCCGGGTTCGCGAGCGGTTTTGCCTTCGTGTACGCGGCGTTGCCGATCACGAGCGCGACGCGCTTTTGCGAGTCGGCCGTCACCGGCTGCCGTTCGAGTTGGCGATTCTGCGCGAATGTTGGGGCGAGCGAGAGCTGGATCAATGAGATGAGGACGATCGAGACCATAATCCTGAGAATTCGATTGTTTTGTCCGTACATTGCTCCCTCCTTCAGTTCTCCCGTGCCAACTAGGGTTTCTTTGAAAGCTCGATGCGATGAACAATCAGTTCACCGTTCCCTTCAACCAGAATTGTCCCACCAGCACCAGGTCGTGAATCCGCCGACCGGTTCGACCGGACGAGTTCGCCGAGTTTCGCCGATTCGGCCGAGCCGACCTTTCCGGCGCCGTCATACGCGGAACTCCTTGCGTTCTCGAGGTCGTCGCGCCGTGTACGCGACCAGACCAGCCATACCGTTTCCTTTGAATTCGTCCCATCGTATGTGTTCCAACCGGTCTCCGCCGGCTTCCCGGGTTTGACGTCAGCGACGCCGCCGTTTTGCTTCGGAGTCGGGAACAGAATGTTGTAAGCGCCTCCCGACTCGCTGAAAACATAGAGATATCCG
>JAKOSS010000457.1 GCA_029777145.1 Acidobacteriota bacterium
ATTATTTCGCTGAACCCGGAGACAATGAAACTCGAGAGTCGTCGTGTTGCTGCCTTTGTTCGGAGAGAGGCACCTGATCATTTATTGAAAATCCGGACCCGTGCGGGTCGCGAAATCACTGCAACGGCCTATCATCCACTTTTTACCCTCGAAAACGGCAAGCTTCGTGCACTGCGCGCGGACGAACTCACCACCGGTGTCTGCATCGCGACACCTCCGATGCAAAGCTTGGCGAAAGCGGTTGGTAGCAAACGTGGGCCATTCAACGTAGTAAGCGAACCGTCCAACGCCGACCTGTTCTGGGACGAGATTGCGAGTGTCGAAAAAATCGTTCCGAAGGACAACTGGGTTTACGATCTTTCAATCGATGAAACCCACAATTTTGTCGCAGGAAACATCGTTGTCCACAATAGCAATGTCTCAGAGTCGATAGCGTGGGTTCTCGGCGAGCAGCGGGCGAAAGCGCTGCGCGGGTCCGAGATGAAGGACGTCGTATTTCAGGGAACGCGGACCCGCAAGCCGTCGGGAATGGCCGAGGTCGTGCTCCATCTCGTCCGCGATGACGAGATGTCGTTCATTCACGACGAAGAGGATCTGAGCGGGATCGACGAGGCAATTTCAGAGCTCGACGAGAACGCGATCCACGTCGACGAGTTCGAACCCCAAACCGACGCCGATCCGGTCGAATCTGCGGAATCGGGCGAGCCATCTGAAACATCAGAAAGCGAGACACCGGAAACTGCGGAGATCGCGCAGGCGGCGCAGGTGGGCTCGGTTCAGATCGTCGAGAAAAAGGTCAAACCGAAACGCCACTGGCGTCCGCGATCGTTCGCCCTCGATTTCGCGCCGGGCGAGGCAATCGCCGTCACGCGCCGGCTTTATCTTTCCGGCGAGAGCGAATACCTGCTGAACGGCAAGACGTGCCGGCTCCGCGACATCCAGGATCTTTTTGCCGGAACGGGGTTGAGCGGTTCGCACTACGCGATTATCGAGCAGGGCCGGATCGGCCAGATTCTTTCCGCAAAGCCGTCGGACCGCCGCAACCTCATCGAAGAAGCCGCGGGTATCAGCAAATTCAGGACGCGCCAGCGGGCGGCCGAAGCGCGGCTCGAATCGGCGAAATCGAATCTCAGCCGCATTACCGACATCGTCACGGAGATCGAGAAACAGGCGAATTCCCTTCGCCGCCAAGCCGCGAAAACCCGTCGTTACAAGATCCTGCGCGAAGAATTCCGGATCCTTCTGCGGCAACTTTTCACGGCTGAAGGAAAGTATCTGTCGGCACTGGTCGGCGAACTGGAAATCAAGCTCAAGGAAGCGACGACGGCCGAACACGAGGTTTACCGTCGCGTCGCCGAAAAGGAAGAGGCGTTTCGTGAGGCAACGCAGGCGGCGCGGCTCGCCGAAGAGCAACTTGGTGAACTTCGGCAGAAACATTCGGCGAACGCCCTCGAACGCGACCGGAACGAACGCGAACGCATCTATCGGCTCGAACAGATCGAAAGTCTCAAATTGCGCGCAGCCGTTCTCGAAAACGAGATCGGGAGCGGCGCCGAGCGGCTCGCCGGTTACGAATCCGAGATCGAACGGCTCAAAAAGGACGAACAGAAGGAACTTGCCGAAGCGCAATCCGCCGTCAACGCGCTGAAAACGGCGGAAGACGTATACCGAACGCGGATCGAAATGGTTCGCGCGATCGAGTCGAAACTCGACACTGTCCGCACCGAGGTCACGCAGCACACGGCCGCATTCGAGCGGTTCACCGAGATCGACCGGCAGCTCGAGCACAATTTGGATCGGTTGGCCGAACGATCTGAAGGGCTCGTCCGCGAGGGCATCCGCGCACAGGAAAGTCTTCACGATCACGCCGTCGAGGTCGAACGGCTCGCGTCCGCCGTCAAGGAAAAGTCCGAGAAGGTCTCGTCATTGATCGCCGAGAAGCATCAACTCGTGAGCGCTTCGAGCGAGGCTCGTGCGAGGCTCCAAAACGCGGAGCGTGAGTTGTCGGATCTCCGCTCGGAATTCGCGCGGAAGAAGAACCGGCTCGAAACGCTCCGCGAACTCGACGAGAAGCGGGCCGTGTATGCGCCGTCCGTGCAGAAACTCTTTGCCGATCAGGCCAAGATCGGGGTCCGCTTCCAGGGAACGCTCGCCGATCGTCTCGCCGTCAGCGAACGTGCCGAGCGCGCGGTCGAGAACCTTTTCGGAATCTATCTGCAAACCGTCCTCGTCGAATCCGAATCCGATGCGCGAAAGACCGTCGCCTATCTTTCTTCGAACAATCTCGGACGGATCTCGGTCCTTGTCATCGGGAAACTGAAAAGCTCCGCGACGAAGCCTGCGGACGGCAAATCGGATCGCATTGCGGATCTGCTCGGCGCTTCGGGCGATCTCCGCGCCGTTCTCGCGGATGTTTTTCCGCGTGAAATGGACACGCGGCTGATCGATTCCGTCGCGAACGACGGTGCGGTCGCAAACGCCGTCGATACCATCGGCGACGTTGCGGTCGGCGGCAAACTTTTCGTCGCCGGCAAGGCCACTTCGGGCGAGAAAAACTCTTCGCTGCTCGCCTTCAAGCGCGAACTCCGCGAACTCGAAGCCGCGATCGAAGGATCGACCGGCGCGATCACCGATGCCGAAACGGCGGTCGGGAACGTGAAGCGCGAACTCGCCGAACGCGAAGAAAGTCTTGTCGACCTCCAGTCGCTGATCGTTCAGGTTGAACGCGATCTGCTGAGTCTGGAAATCCAGGAAAAGACGGCGCGCCAGGAGACCGAACGCGCCGAGCGCCACAAGCGCGTGGTCGCCGAGGAAGCAACGCAGATCGAGAAGGAAACCGCCGACTTCCGCGAACGCCAACTGCAGGCGCGCGAGAACATGAGCAAGGCCGACGCCGCGCGTGTCAACGCCGAAAAGATGTTCGCCGAGGTTTCGATCGAACTGAGCGATGCTCGCGCCGAAGCCGAGTCCGAGAATATCGTCCTCAACGAAAAACGCACCTCCGCCGCGATGAGCGAGGAACGGCGCCGGTCGGCGCAGAGCGCGCTCAGGCGCGTCGAGAATGAATTTCGCGAATACTCCTCGAGACGCGAGGCGCAGATCAAGGAACTCGAGGAG
>JAKOSS010000458.1 GCA_029777145.1 Acidobacteriota bacterium
AAAGGCCGGCGGAATTCTTTTCTTCGGCGTCGTCCTGTGTGCGATCGGTTGGTGCTGGAACTTCTTCTTTCCTTACAACAAGGCACTCTGGACCAGCTCGTACGTCTGCTACACGTCGGGGCTCGCGCTTTGCTTTCTCGGATTCTGCTACTGGCTGATCGACATCAAAGGCTACACGCGCTGGACGAAACCGTTTGTCATTTTTGGAATGAACGCGCTCGCGCTTTTTGTTTTTTCGGGTCTCGTCGCAAAGTCGATGGCGAACATCAAGTTCACCGGAGCTGAAGGGAAGTCGGTGAGTCTTCAGGGATGGATCTTCAACAATATCTTTCTCCCGCTCGCATCGCCGATCAATGCATCGCTGGCGTTCGCGATCTCATTCATCCTTTTCTTCCTGTTTCTGATGTGGCTTCTTTATCGCAAGAAGATCTGGATCAAGGTCTGAGCGAAGGATTTCACGTCTCTGCAGTTGCTTCCGGCAGTGTCCTCGGGATTCCGATCATCAGCGCCCCGAACGCCGCGATTCCGCAAATTCCGACCAGTGCAGACATCGCGAGCGCCGTCCCGTTGTTCAGGTAGCTGACGAGCGACGAGGTGATCGCGGCCAGCCCGTATTGCAGCGTCCCGATCAGCGCGGACGCGGATCCGGCATTCTCGGTTTGGCCGGAAAGCGCTCCCGCGGTCGAATTCGGAAGGATCATCCCGAGGCTCGCGACGAAGAGAAAGATCGGGATCGCCGTTCCCCAAAACCCTAATCCGGAAACGCCGGCGATGATCAACAGCAAGCTGAAGACTGCGGTGATCGCAAGGCAGATCCGCAAGACACGAGTCGGATCGGTGCGGCGGACGATCCGCGCGTTGATCTGCGAGACCGCGATCAGGCCGAGGGCGTTGGATCCAAAGACCCAGCCGAACTTTTCGGCAGGAACCCCGACCAACTCGATGAATACGAACGGCGAGCCCGAAATGTACGCGACCATTCCGGCCTGCGCGAGGCCGCCCGCGAGCGCGAACCCGAGGAATCGCCTGTCGGTCAGGATCCTGAAATAGATGCCGAAGGTATCGCGGATCCGGACGTTCGGATTCGGTTCGCGGGTTTCAGGCAACAGTCGGTAAACGGCGGCGAGACAAACCGCGCTCGCAACCGAAACGAAGGCAAAGATCAGGCGCCAGCCAAAGTATTGCGCGACGTATCCGCCCGCGAGAGGCGCGAGGATCGGGGCGACGCCCATGATCAGAAGCAAAAGGGAAAAGACCCGCGCCGACTCGCTGTGATCGAAAAGGTCGCGGACCATGGCCCGTGCGATGACGATCCCGCCGCACGCGCCGAGCGCCTGAAAAAGCCGCAGCACGATCAGCGTTCCGACATTCGGCGCGAACGCGCAGGCGATCGAAGCGATGCAGTAAACCGTCAAGCCGAAATAAAGCGGCGTTTTGCGGCCGAGCCGGTCCGTCGCCGTTCCATAGAACAGTTGTCCGACCGAAAGGCCGATGAAGAACGTCGCGAGTGATAATTCGACATCGGCGACCGTGACGCCGAAGTCCGCCGCGATCTGCGGGAACGACGGCAGATACATGTCGATAGACAAAGGCGAGAAGGCCGTCAATCCGGCTAGGATGACGACCAACGTTGCGAGTGAGTCTGATTTTTTCAAAACGCGATCCCTCGGTCCGATTCTATCGCTTTACGATTCGGCAAGCACCGCGTAAACTTCGCGACGCGCCCGATTGACGATCTCGCTGATCCTTTTGACGGTTTCGTCGTCGCCGTCGCGCACGCCGTCCATGACCGCGCCGCCCAGTTTCATGAGCGCCTTCCGGATCTCGAACGCTTTCGCCATATCGGGATCGAGGTCGAACGAAGCGCCGCCGCGCTCATCGAGAAGTTCTTTCCCGGATTCGGTGATCGTATAGACCTTTTTGCCGTCGACCTGCTCGCTCGTCAGGTATCCGCCCTCTTCGAGCATCTGGAGCGTCGGGTAGACCGAACCGGGCGACGGGCGATAACCTCCGCTGAGCTTCTCGAGCTCGAGAATGATTTCGTAACCGTGCCGCGGGGTTTCCTTCAACACTTCGAGGATGTGGAACTTAATGTCGCC
>JAKOSS010000459.1 GCA_029777145.1 Acidobacteriota bacterium
AGGCTGCGCGCCGGGGAGAGATTCTCGTGAATCCCGAAAACGTGCGCGTTGCCGCATTTTACGAATTCAAGAAGCTTTCGGATCTTCCGGAAATGAAGCGAAGGCTTTTCGACGCGATGACGTCGCATGCGATCCTCGGAACGATCATCATCGCTCCCGAAGGCTACAATGCGACCGTTTCCGGAAACTCGGACGAACTCACCGCATTTCTGACGGAGATCGGCGAAATACTTGGAACCGCGATCAATTTCAAGGAATCGAACCACGTCACCGACCCGTTTCGCCGCCGGTTCGTCAAGATCAAGAAAGAGATCGTCACGCTCAGGCGCGATGTCCGAATGGAACTCGGGCAGGGAACCCACGTTTCGGCCGAGGAATGGAACCGACTGATCCGGCGCGACGACGTCGTCGTCATTGACACCCGAAATCATTACGAATACCGTGTCGGCACGTTTCGCGGCGCGATCGATCCCAAGACCGAGAAATTCAGCGATCTGCCCGATTTTGTCGAGGCGAATCTTGATCCCGCGCGGAACCGCCACGTCGCGATGTTCTGTACGGGCGGCATCCGATGCGAAAAATTCGTGCCGTACATGAAAGGGCTCGGGTTTGAGAACGTCTACCAACTGGACGGCGGCATTCTCAAGTATCTCGAAGAGATGCCGGCCGCGGAGAGCCTCTGGGAAGGCGAATGCTTCGTCTTCGACGATAGGATCACGCTCGGAGCGGATCTCGCGAAGGGCGAAGCACCGGATTATTCGGCGGAGATGAAAGCGAAATGAAGGTCTCTCCGGCGCGTCATGCGGCGTTCGCGGTCCTCGGACAGATCGACCGGCACAAGGGCGATTCGGCCTCGCTCCTCGCCCGCGCCGAGGATGAACTGGCGGTCGCCGACCGTCGGCTCTGCCACGAGCTCGTTCTCGGGGTTCTTCGGCGCCGGATGTGGCTCGATCGGAACATCGACGCGCTCGCACCGGGCCGGAAGCTCGACCTTGACGTCCGCACCATTCTTCGGATCGCGCTCTATCAGCTTTCATTCCTCGACCGTGTTCCGGCGCATGCGGCCGTCAACGACGCCGTCAGCCAGTGCCGCCTCGCGCGGAAAACTTCCGCCGGGTCGTTCGTCAATGCGGTTCTGCGGAGATTCTTACGTGAGCGTCCCGTCCTTCAGTTTGCGGGCGACGCCGAGCGATTCGCCTGCGAAACATCGCACCCGGAATGGCTCGTCGAGCGCTGGGCGCGTCAGTTCGGGCGCGAAACCGCCGAAGCGATCGCCCTCGCGGATAACCGGCCGGCCGAGCAAGCATACCGTTGGACGAGGCGGACGACGGACGCCGTCAGGGAGTCACTCGCCCGCGAAAACGTGCAGAATCGTGCCGAATACCGGCGGGAACTCGCCGAAAACGGAAAGATCTATTTTCAGGACCGCGGATCGCAACTCGTCGCGCGGTGCGTCGGCTTGACCGAAGGCGAGTCGTTTCTTGACGTCTGTGCCGCGCCCGGCGGGAAAACGACGCTCGCGGCGCTCGAGGCGTCCGGATCTCCGAAGATCGTCGTCGCGGGCGATTCAAGCGCTGACCGGGTCAAGGTCCTGCTCGGCAATTGCCGGCGGCAGGGCGCCGACGATGTCGATGTTATTCGATATGACGCGGTTGCCGGATTGCCTTTTGCCGGCGAAATCTTCGACGCCGTTCTGTCGACGCGCCGTGTTCGGGAACCGGCACGATCCGGAGCAATCCCGAGATCCGTTACAACGTCACCGAAGAGTCGATCGCCGCGCATCCGGGCAAACAACTCGCAATACTGGAAAATGCATCAAAAACGGTCAAACGCGGAGGCCGGCTGATCTATTCCACGTGTTCGCTTGAGTCGGATGAGAATGAGGAAGTGGCGCGTCGCTTCGCCGGATCGAACGCGGGGTTCCGCATCGTTTCGCCGGGACTGCCGGAGCCATTCGGGACGCCGGACGGATTTGCCAGAACGTTTCCGCACCGCGACGGCATGGACGGATTTTTTGTGGCGGTCTTCGAGAAGAATTGATGATCGGCCGGAACGGATCGGTATCCGGTTTCGTTTGACGGCGCAAAAAGTGATAGACTTTCGTTTTTTGGAGAGTTTCGAGTGAGTTTTATCAAGAAAAGCGCTTCCGCGATCGGCAAACTTTTGACCGTGATTTTGCTCGGCGCCGCGTTCACCGCGGGCATGGTCGGCGTTGTTTACATGTCGCTGCAGGGATCCGAGGTAAAGGTTCCGGAGATCGTCGGCAAGAACTTCGATGAAAGCGAACGGCAGCTCGAGAGTCTCGGTCTCCGGATCAAAAAGCGCGCCGACCGTTATTCCGAAGAGGCGCCGAACACGATCCTTGAACAGCTTCCGCATCCGGGCGACACCGTCAAGACGGGCCAGCTGATTCTCGTCGTGACGAGCAAACCCAATCCCGAGGGTGAAGAGAAGCCGGCGACGATCCAGAAGGGAAACGAGCAGCCTGACGATTCGGAGACGATCGAGGAACTGATCTCGGACAAGCCGAAAAAGAATTCGAATTCAAATACGAACTCGAACAAGAAGAAGAGTTCGTCGACGCGTGACGTGATCAAGAATTCGAACACGTCGTCGAATACATCGACCGAAGACAACAAGACCGAGCCATCCAATTCGTCGAAGGAGAAGAACGAAACCAAGCCGGAAGGCAAACAAGGAAACCCGACGGCCTCGCCGAAACCGACGGCCGCGAAGACGCCCGGCGCGGGAGATACGCGCGAGCGGCGCAACCCGGGCAACCGTTAGTTTTTGGCCCGCAACAAACAGGAGTTGGCTAGTCCCATGATCGCTGAATCAAGAACTCAACGGGCCTTCGAACTCGCTCCGTCGATCCTGTCGGCGGATTTCGCGAGGCTCGGTGAGGAGATCGCCGCGATCGAGGCAGGCGGTGCGACCGTGCTTCATGTCGACGTGATGGACGGCAGGTTCGTGCCGAATATCACGATCGGCCTGCCGGTGGTCAAATCGTTGCGAAGTGCGACTCGGATGACGATCGACTGTCACCTGATGATCGTTGAACCGAACCGCTATGCGGCCGATTTTGTAAAGGCAGGAGCCGATATGGTTTCGGTGCACGTCGAGGCGGACGTCCACCTCCAGCGGACGCTCGTGGCGATTCGTGAAGCCGGAGGCAAGGCCGGGATCGCGATCAACCCGGCGACGCCGCTCGGTTCGCTCGAGGAAGCGCTGCCGTATGCGGATTTCGTCCTCCTGATGTCGGTAAATCCAGGTTTCGGCGGACAGAAATTCATACCGACGTCGACCGACAAGCTGCGGCGGCTGAGAAGGATGATCGACGAGCGCGGGCTCGACGTCAGGATCGAGATCGACGGCGGAATCGATGCCGGCAACATTCGCGAGATCGTTGCGGCCGGAGCGGAATTGATCGTTGCCGGATCGGCGGTCTTCGGTGGCGGCGATCCGGAATCGGCCGCGAGGAAAATGATCGAAAACGGAACGGATTGGATTTGATCCCAAAGCGCGCCTCGGATCGCGCAGAAGTAATTATGGTTCTTAAAATCAGTAAAGCAGTTGTATTGGCTTTGGTACTTTTCTCCATCGCCGTCTCGGCGCAGGACAATTTTACGCCCATTCAGCGGCTGGATGTCATGCGCCAGAAGCTTGAGACCATGCGCCGTTCGCTGACAAGCGCGGCGGCCGCGATGAAGGACGAGAACAAGGACGACAAGTCCAAGAAGGACGACAAGGCGAAGTTGGATTCGCCGCTCGGTCGTCTGCTCGGCCTCGAAAAAGAAGCGGCGTCGCTTCAATCTGAGGTGAACAGCCTTCGCGGGAAGGTCGAACGGTCTGAGAAATACGAGATCGGCGACGTCGATCAGGCGGAAGAACGCGTCAAGGAACTTCAGACGCGGACCGACGCCGCACTCGTCGAAACGGCCGCGTTGCGCGCCGCACCGAAATCGACCGTCGGTCAGAGCCGCGAGGTCAAACAGAAAACGAAAAAGCTGTTGTGGCTGATCCCGATCGGCAAAGAGCGCGACGAATATGAAGAACTGATCGGATCGGTGCAGCCGGGACGCGATCGGGAGCTTTTCATCGTCGCCACGCGCGAGATCAGAAAGAACAATTACGAGGTCGGCCGACTGCTGTTCCAGACGATCATCACGACGTACCCTGATTCGCCGTACTTGCCGATGGCAAAGCTCGCCGTCGCTGACTCGTTCTATCTCGAGGGATCGACGAGCGCGCTGATCCAGGCCGCCGCCGGTTATCAGGATTGGCTGACGTTTTTCCCGACGCATCCGCTTGCGGACCGGGTGCTGCTCAAGATCGCCGAATCGGAAATGCGCCGCGTCGGTTTGCCCGACCGTGAGATCCCGAACGCAAAGCGGGCTGAGCAGAAGCTCAAGGCGTTCATCCAGAATTACCCGAATTCGCCGTTGCGGCCGATGGTCGATCTTCGTCTCGCGGAAGTTCAGGACAATCTCGGACTCCATAATCTCTACATCGCCAACTACTACTACAAGATGTCGGTCGATCAGAAGAAAGGCGGTCTGAAGGGCGCGCAATCGCGATACCGCGAGATCCTCGACAAATATCCGAACTTCAGTTTCATGGACGAGGCGCTGTTCAAACTCGCCGTCACGTATTTGGTCGAGGAAGAAACCGATCAGGCAGCGCGCTATTTCCAGCGCGTTGTCCGCGAGTATCCGAACAGTGAATTCTTTGAGAAATCGAAGGAGCAGCTCAATCTTATCGGCGCGACGGTTCCGGAGCCGGATCCGACGCGCAAGGACGTTCTGCCGCCCGAAAAAGTGTCGTTCTTCGCGAACTTCCGGAATCAGCTATTCGGCGTTTATCCGATGACGATTGACAAGGACGGCGTGCTGATGACCCGCGACTTCGACAAATGCAAGTTCGAACTGATCGATAAGGTGATCGAGAATCTGGGGCAGATCTCGCAAAGCGAGGTTCCGAAAACGCTGACGGCGGTGGTTGTGCCGTGCGAAACCCAGGCAAAATCCGACACGAAGAAGGAAGAAGACACGACCAAGCAACCGTGAGATGAGCGAGATCTCGCCGGAGAATCTGGCTGAAATTGAAAAGCGATACCGGGCGGCCGCGATCATCGG
>JAKOSS010000460.1 GCA_029777145.1 Acidobacteriota bacterium
GCCGTTCCACTGGTTCATCGGATTCGGGATCGCGTTTCTCGTCGCGCAGCTGCTGCTCATGACCGTGACCTACCTCGTCCTCAAGGGCGTCGGGATCTGGGGCAACAACCAGCCCGTCGGTTGGGCGTTCCCGATCATCAACTTCGTTTGGTGGATCGGAATCGGTCACGCCGGAACGCTGATCTCGGCGATCTTGCTGCTTCTGAACCAGAAATGGAGGACGTCGATCAACCGTTTCGCCGAAGCGATGACGCTGTTCGCGGTCGCCAACGCCGGTTTGTTCCCGCTGCTCCACACGGGTCGTCCGTGGCTCGCATTCTGGATGCTGCCGTACCCGAACACGATGGGCATGTGGCAGAACTTCAGAAGCCCGCTGATCTGGGACGTTTTCGCGGTTTCGACTTACGCGACCGTCTCGGCGCTGTTCTGGTATGTCGGGCTGATCCCCGATTTCGCGACGCTCCGCGACCGCGCGAAGAACAAGTATTTCCGGTTCGTTTACGCCGCCCTGTCTTGGGGTTGGCGCGGTTCGGCGCGGCATTGGCACCGGTACGAGATCGCGTATCTGCTGCTCGCCGGCCTTTCGACGCCGCTCGTGCTTTCCGTCCACTCGATCGTTTCGTTCGACTTCTCGGTTTCGCAGGTTCCGGGCTGGCACGCGACGATCTTTCCGCCGTACTTCGTTGCCGGCGCCATTTTCGCCGGATTCGCGATGGTGCTGATTCTCTGCATCCCGCTCCGTGTCCTTTACAACATGAAGGACCTGATCACCGACACGCACCTGATCTACATGGGCAAGGTCATGCTCGCGACCGGTCTGATCGTCGTTTACGGTTACGGAATGGAAGCATTCTTCGGATGGTACAGCCGCGCGCAGTATGAATTGTTCATGATCCAGAACCGGATCTGGGACGGCCCCTACTGGTGGTCGTACTGGATGCTGATCTTCTGCAACGGCGCGTCGATCCAGCTTCTTTGGTTCAAACGTTTCCGCGAGAGCCCGGTCTGGCTGTTCATCATCTCGGTGATCGTCTCGATCGGTATGTGGCTCGAGCGTTTCGTCATCATCATTACGAGTCTGCACCGCGACTTCCTGCCGTCGTCGTGGGGCATGTTCTCGCCGACGGTCTTCGATATTACGATGTTCGTCGGAACACTCGGATTCTTCTTCTCGCTGATCTATCTCTTCGTCCGCTTCGTGCCGATCATCTCGATCTTCGAGGTCCGCACGCTTCTGCCGGATGCCAACGTGCACGGGCATCATCAGGACTTTGAAGAAATCGTCAACGAGGTCGAACACGAGGACATTGACAAGCAGGGATAAAGGGGTTGTTTGCAGCCGGGGATTACGCCCGCGGCCGGACGTGAGGCAACTCACCCATGCCGTGTGCAGCCGCCAGCGCATCCCGGATGCAAACAACGTGTAGAGACCGGGTAAGTGGCCGCAGGCCCCGGCAATGACATTGTTATGGATAACAAAATTTACGGATTGATGGCCGAATTCGACTCGCCGACAGAGCTGGTCGATGCCGCGCGCAAAGTGCGCGACGCGGGCTACCGCAAGACCGACGCGTTCACGCCGTTTCCGCTTCACGAGATCGACGAAGCGCTCGGGATCCGGCGCAGCATTTTGCCGTATCTCGTCTTCGGCGGCGGTATCCTCGGCTGCCTCGCGGGACTCGGACTGCAGTTCTACACGCACGTCATCGAGTACCCGATCAACGTCGGCGGCCGTCCGCATTTCAGTTTGCCGGCCTTCATTCCGCCGTCGTACGAGATGACGATCCTGTTCGCGGCATTCACCGCGGTCTTCGGGATGCTGTTCCTGAACGGGCTTCCGTCGCCGTACCATCCGGTCTTCAACGTCGAACGGTTTTCGTTGGCGATGCGCGAAAAGTTCTTCCTGCTGATCGAAAGCGAAGACGACAAGTTCGACTACGAAGGAACGAAGGATTTCATGAAAGGTCTGAATCCGCAGGAGGTGTTCGATGTCAATGACTAACCCTGCGAATGCAAAAGGCAAGAATATGAGATTTCTTCTGTTTTCCTTTTTGCTTTTAACTTTTGCCTTTGGAACGGCCTGCCGCTACGACATGCAGGATCAGCCGCGCTACAAGGCGTACAAACATAGCGACTTCTTTGCCGACGGCCGGGCGTCGAGGGATTTTCCCGCCGGAACCGTCGCGCGCGGCAATCTGCGCAGCGACCATGCGCTTTACACCGGTAAAAAAGAGAACGTCGATCTTAACGCGCCGGTGACGACCACCACGGACGCCACGGGCAACACGCTCGTGACCAGCTTTCCGAACGACATCGAGGAGTTTCCGCTCCCGGTGACAAAGGAGATGCTCGATCGGGGACAGCAGCGTTTCAACGTTTTCTGCAGCGTATGTCACGGACCGCTCGGGAACGGAGACGGCATGGTCGTCCGCCGCGGATTTCCGAAGCCGCCGACCTATCATGACGACCGACTTCGCAACGCTCCGGTCGGACATTTCTTCGACGTCATCACGAACGGCCAGGGCCGGATGTCGTCGTACGCGTCGCAGGTTCCGGTCGCCGATCGCTGGGCGATCGTGATGTATATCCGGGCATTGCAGCGCAGTCAAAATCCGAAGGAAATCAATCCGCTCGCTCCGAAGGAGTCGACAACCGAAACGCCAAAACCGGCTGAATCGCCGAAGGCGTCGACCGAAGGAGGGGCAAAGTAATTATGTCCGGTTCTAACTATCAGGCTCCGGCCGATCTCAGCCGTTTTCGAAACATCTCGCTTGGTGCCGGGATTCTCGCGGTCGTGCTTCTGGTTGTCATGGCGGTCTCGCCGGAGAACCGTGAACAGGCGCTGCGTTCGTGGCTGCTCGGCTTCAACTTCTGGGGCGGCATCGCGATCGGCTGTCTCGGCGTGACGATGCTCCAGTATGTCACCGGCGGTGCTTGGGCGGTCGTCATCCGCCGCACGGTCGAGGCCGGTTCGCGCACGCTGCCGCTCGTCACGATCCTCGTGATCCCGATCCTGGTTTTCCTCGGATCGCTTTACGAATGGCATCACCTTTACGGGACCGACAAGATCGTCACCGAACGCGGTTGGTTCCAGACCGGCGCCGGATTCATCACGCGGACGATCATCTATTTCGTCATCTTCAACGTCATGCAGGTTGTGCTGAACCGCTGGTCGGCGGCGCAGGACCAAACGACGAGTTATGAAGATTCGGCGAAGTTCCTCGGCTCGGCGACGGCATTTTCGGGACCGGGGATCGTGATCTTCGCGCTGACCGTATCGTTCGCCGCGATCGACTGGACGATGTCGCTCGATCCGCATTGGTTCTCGACGATCTGGGGATTCCTGTACATCGCCGGTTGGGCGCTGAGTTGCTTCTGTTTCGCGGTCGTCATCCTTGCGTATCTGTCCGACAAGGAACCGATGAAGAGCGTGCTCGGACGCCGCCATTTCCATGACATCGGCAAGCTGATGCTCGCGCTCGTCATGGTTTGGACGTATTTCAATCTTTCGCAGTTCCTGATCATCTGGTCGGGCAACATTCCGGAAGAGACGCCGTGGTATCTGGACCGCATGAAGAACGGCTGGGGAGTCGTCGGGTTCCTGCTGATCCTGTTCCACTTCGCGTTCCCGTTCATCATCCTGCTGTCGCGCGACGTCAAACGCAACGCCCGCTGGCTGGCGATCATGGCGGTTTTCATCCTCGTGATGCGCGCGATCGACATGTTGTACCACATCGGGCCGAGCCCGTTGGTCGACGGTTCGAAGCTTGGTTTCCAGATCAGCTGGATGGATTTTGCGGCGCTGATCGGAATCGGCGGATTCTGGCTCTGGGCGTTTTTCTCGGAATTGATGAAACGCCCGCTGGTACCGGTGATGGATCCGTTCCTCGAGAACGCGATCGAGCACGGGAAAGGACATTAGGATTTTAGATTTGGGATTGCGGATTTTGGATTGAAGGAATTGTCGACAGCTTTGGATTCAGTTTGAATCCAAAATCCAAAATCGAAAATCCAAAATCCAAAATGTGATTATGGCTAAGCACGAAAAGACTGTTGTCGAGTTGAACAAGGCATACGAAGAGAACGAGATCGGCATGCGCCAGATCCTCTACTTCTCGGGTGGCCTGTTCCTGCTGATCGTTGTGACATTCGGCTTGATGTGGATCCTGCTGCTCGTGATGGAGGATCAGAAAGCCGAGGACGACGCGGCGGCACGCAATCCGGTGGCGCTGAAGAAGGAAGAACGCCTTCCGTCGGAGCCGCGGCTCCAGGCCGCACCCGGATTCGGGGTCGACGGTCCGAACGGCCGCATCAATCTCGAATTGAAGGCACCGCAATCCGAGTACCGTGAACTCAAGAAGATCTGGGACAAGGAACTGGCGGAGGGCCAGAAGATCGCGAAGGACGGCAAGATGACCGTCGTCATGCTTCCGATCGAAGAGGCAAAGAAAGAGGTTCTTTCAGAGAACTTGAAGGCCCGCAGCGGCGAGGCGGCCGAGAAGACGCTCGAGGAGACCCGGACGTTCATTTCCGGCTCCAGCGCCGGCCGCATGCGGTCTGACCGGATCAGATAGATCCGAGGTGGTTATATGAAAAAAAGTTCGGCAATTCATGCGGTTTTGAAGCTGAAACTTTTTGCAGTTTTAGTTTTACTTTTGATCTTTACAAACGCTTCGGCGCAGCGGGTCGAGCACTACAACTCGCCGCTTTATTCGCCGAAGACATACGATCCGAACGACAATGTCACGAGCAACGGCTTGCCGCCGACGCTCAAGAGTGTCGGGATCGAACAGAAACTCAACGAGCAGCTTCCGCTGGACGCCGTCTTCAAGAACGAGGACGGCCGCGAGGTCAAGCTCGGCGAGTATTTCGGGAAGGGGCGGCCGGTTGTTCTGGCGCTTGTTTACTACGAGTGCCCGATGCTCTGCAACGAGGTGCTCAACGGCCTGACCGGGTCGCTCAAGAGTCTTTCGCTCGACGCCGGTAAGGACTTCGATGTCGTCGCGATCAGCTTTGACGCGACCGAGAACGACAAGCCGGAACTGGCGAAGAACAAGCGGGATAGTTATTTGAAGCGTTACGATCGGACCGGAGCCGAGAACGGCTGGCATTTTCTGACCGGAACGCAACCTGAGATCGACAAGGTCACGAAGGCCGCCGGCTTCAATTACGTCTGGGACGAGGAATCGAAGCAGTTCGCGCACGCCAGCGCCATCATGATCGTGACGCCCGAAGGCCGTATGTCCCGATATTTGTACGGGATCGATTACGCGCCGAAGGACGTCAAATTCGCGCTCATGGAGTCGGCCGAGAACAAGATCGGAAATCCGGCCGAGCAGTTGCTCCTCTATTGCTTTCACTACGATCCGGCGACCGGCAAATACGGCCTGGCGGTTCTCAGGGTGATGCGGCTGGCAGGGATCGTGACGCTGGTCGGACTCGGCGCGATGATCTTTGTGTTTTGGAAGCGCAACAAATCGAAGAAGGAGTTGGACGGTGAAGCGGACGACGACGCCCGGACAACGGACTAATAAGTAAATATGCAAAGCAATTCGTGGGTACCACTTTTTCCGGATCAGGCATCAAGCTTCGCTTGGCAGATTGATTATCTGTATTTCTACCTGATCCTGATCAGCATCGTGTTCGCGATCCCGATCGTCGCCGCGATCTTCTTCTTCGCGATCAAGTATCGTGAAAAGGAGAAGTTTGCGACGCCCGAAGAGATTCACGGTTCGACAACGCTTGAAATCGCGTGGTCGATCATTCCGTTCATCCTTTCGATGACGATCTTTCTCGGCGGTGCGATCGTTTACTTCCATCAGTATCGTCCCCCGGAAAACGCGATGGAGATCTACGTGGTCGGCAAACAGTGGATGTGGAAGTTCCAGCACGGGACCGGGCAGCGCGAGATCAACGAGCTGCACGTTCCGAAGGGCGTCAACATTAAGCTGACCATGACCACCGAAGACGTTCTCCACGATGTCTTCATTCCGGCATTCCGGACGAAGGCCGACGTCGTTCCCGGCCGCTACACGACGCTTTGGTTCAACGCGACCGAAGTCGGGAAGTACCATCTCTACTGCGCCGAATACTGCGGACTGAACCATTCCGGAATGGGCGGATGGGTTTACGTCATGGAACCCAAAGACTTTGAGAACTGGCTTGCGGGCGGCGGAACCGGACAGACTCCGACCGAGATCGGCAAGGACCTGTTCATGAACAAACTCGGTTGCGCCTCGTGCCATGCGGGCGGGCAGAACCAGCGCGGAGCGAAACTCGAAGGAATCTTCGGGACCGAGGTCAAATTTGTCGGCGGTGGTTCGGCTAAGGTCAATGAGGAGTACATCCGGAACTCGATCCTGAACCCGTCGAGCCAGGTCGTCGAGGGCTTCCAGCCGATCATGCCTTCCTTCAAGGGACAGGTGACCGAAGAGCAGCTTCTGGCGCTCGTCGCATACATCAAGTCGCTGAGCCCGAACACGGCAACGACAGGCACAACGTCAACCCCCGCGCCGAGTACGCCGGCGGCGAACGCAAACACGGCAACCAAATCAGCTGCGGCAAACAGCAACAAGTAGGTGAGATAGAATTATGCAAAACGTCGACGTTATGAACATTTCGGAGGAGCCCAAGGTCAATTACCTGACCAACGGGTTCAGTCTGAAGTCGTGGCTGCTGACCAAAGATCACAAGCGCATCGCGATCATGTATTTGATCACGGTGTCCGCGTTCTTCCTGATCGGCGGACTTTATGCCGCGACGATCCGACTTGAGTTGCTGACGCCGCAAAGCGACCTTTTGGAATCGGGACAGTACAATCGCGTGTTCACGCAGCACGGGATCATCATGGTGTTCTTCTTCCTGATCCCGGTCATCCCGGCGATCCTCGGGAACTTTTTCCTGCCATTGATGATCGGCGCCAAGGATCTGGCGCTGCCGCGCATCAACCTGCTCAGTCTTTACATTTACTGGGTCGGCGGCATTCTGACGCTGTGGGCGCTGATGCAGGGCGGTGTCGATACGGGCTGGACGTTCTACACGCCGTACTCGACGACTTTCTCGAATACTTACGTGATGGCCGTCGGACTCGGCGTATTCATCAACGGGTTCTCGTCGATCCTGACCGGTCTGAATTTCATCGTGACGGTCCATACGATGCGTGCTCCGGGAATGACCTGGTTCCGTCTGCCGCTCTTTGTTTGGGCGAACTACGCGACGGCGCTGGTCATGATCCTCGGAACGCCGGTCGTGGCGATCACGATCCTGCTGCTCGCGATCGAGCGCGTCGGACACGTCGGGATCTTCGATCCGGCGATCGGCGGCGACCCGATCCTTTACCAGCATCTGTTCTGGTTCTATTCGCACCCGGCGGTCTACATCATGATCCTGCCGGCGATGGGCGTCATCTCCGAGCTCATTTCAAACTTCTCGCGCAAGAAGATCTTCGGATACGAGTTCATCGCGTTCTCGTCGCTGGCGATCGCGGTCTTCGGCTTCCTCGTTTGGGGCCACCACATGTTCGTCAGCGGCCAATCGCTCTATGCCGGACTCGTGTTCTCGTTCCTGACGATGGTCGTCGCGGTACCGTCGGCGATCAAGATGTTCAACTGGACTGCGACGCTCTACAAGGGCTCGGTCTCGTACGACGCTCCGATGCTCTATGCGTTGGGATTCATGGGATTGTTCCTGATCGGCGGTCTGACGGGTTTGTTCCTCGGGTCGATGGGACTCAACGTCCACCTGACCGACACGTACTTTATCGTTGCGCACTTCCATTACGTAATGGTCGGCGGTACGGTGCTTGGCTATCTCGGCGGCCTCCACTACTGGTGGCCGAAGATGACGGGCCGGATGTACTCGGAATTCTGGGCGAAGATCTCGGCGATGCTCGTTTTTGTCGGGTTCAACCTGACGTTCTTCCCGCAGTTCGTTCTCGGATACATGGGAATGCCGCGCCGCTATGCGTCGTACGCCGAAGAATTGCAGGTGCTGAACATCTTTTCGAGCGCCGGAGCCGCCGTGCTGGGAACGGGAATGTTCATGCCGGTTGTCTATCTGATCCTCTCGCTGGTTTTCGGACCGAAGGCCGAAGCGAATCCGTGGCACCTGCCGGGTCTCGAATGGCGCACCGCTTCGCCGCCGCCGACCGAGAATTTTGACAAGATGCCGATCGTCACCTGGGAAGCGTACGAGTTCGGCGAAGACAACGGTCTCGATCACGAAGCGGTCCGGAGCAAGGAATTGGTGGAAGCCTAATAGCATTTGCGAATGCCGATTTGCGATTGGTCGTCTCCGACCGGCAGATTCAGATCGACAAAGCATTCGGCGATTGAAAATCGAAATTTGCAAATCGCAAATCGAAAATAACTTATGTCACACGAACACGACTATCATCCGCCAGGTCTTCAGCACCAGTTTGAAGACATGGAGCAGCAGCAGGATTCCGTCACCGTCGGAATGTGGGCGTTCCTCGTCCAGGAAATCATGTTCTTCGGCGGATTGTTCACGGCTTATCTGGTGTTCCGTTCGCGGTATCCGATGGCGTTCGCCGCCGGAAGTAATCACCTCGACGCATTCCTCGGCGGGTTGAATACGCTCGTCCTGATCGTCAGCTCGCTGACGATGGCGCTGACGGTGTACTTCGCGCAGAAGGGCAACCGGAACCTGCAGGTGATCATGATCGTCCTGACGATGATGTTCGGAACGACGTTCCTCGTCGTCAAATACTTCGAGTACTCGGACAAGTATCACCACGGACTCGTTCCGTTCAACGGACTGAATCAGAAGATCAAGAATCACGAAGGCGGCGAAACGGAGAAGACCGAGAAGTCGCAGCTCGTTTTGCCGTTCGAGACAAAAGCCGTCGCCTCTGAGACAAAGACGGAAGAGAAGTCAGAGTCGAAGACCGCAGAGGTTCATCCCAACCCGCGCGGTGAGTTCCAGTGGCATGACGAGAACGGCTTCAAGATCGTTCGTGAGGCGAAAGAGGCGAATCACCTGACCGCCTACGAACAAACCGGGTATTACAGCAACGGCGAGTTCGATAACGACAAGTTCACGCAGAAGGTGCGGATCTTCTTCTACATCTACTTCGTCATGACCGGACTGCACGGGCTGCACATGATCGTCGGGCTCGGCATCATGACGTGGCTGCTCATCATGGCCTGGCGAGGCACATACTCGGCGGAATACTACTCGCCGGTCGAGATCTCGGGACTTTACTGGCACTTCGTCGATATCGTCTGGATCTTCCTTTTCCCGTTGCTTTACCTGCTCGGGCGACACTTTCTTGCGGGAGGTGGAAACTAATGTCGGAACATCATTCTGAGAACGAACACATCGGAATTCTCGGTTATTTCGGGGTCTTTGGAATCCTCGTCGTCGGGACGATCGTGACATATCTTGTCGCGCTGACCGACCTCGATTCGAAGTTCTTCCCGGGTGCGAACACGCTCGTCGCGCTCGCGATCGCGTTCACGAAGATGACGTTCGTCGTCCTCTTCTTCATGCACGTCCGCTGGCAGACGCGATTGGTCTGGATCTCGGCCGTTGCCGGGTTCTTCTGGATGGCGATCATGTTCGCCTATACGATGCAGGATTACCTGACGCGCGGAACCGGATATTTCACTCCGTAAACGACGGCGCCGACCGCGCAGGAATACTATTCAAAGTTCGCGGCATTGAAAGGCAAAACGGCCTTTCGTGCCGCGTCTTTTTACTGGTTAGACGAATTGAAATCCGCCGTGATATGATTTTTGCTTTGCATACGCGGCGCGCTTTTTTTGTGAGAGATTCCAGACAACATAGCCGAGCAGTCGGACATCAATACGGAATGCCGAAACGCGGTCCCCTTTTTGTATTAATTCTTGCGTTATCAATCTTTGTCAGCAGCTGCATTTCACCGAAGGACAAGGTCGAACGCGCCAAGCTCCTGAAAACGGAAAACGCCGAGACCTCGGAACTTCTCGCCAAGGTTAACAATCTGGCCCGGATCAACTCGATGCGGGCGAAAATGGACCTTAAATTCGAGGACAATTCATACGCCGAGATCGGCGTCGCTGAAAAGTACAAAACGGCCGACGGCGAGGTCGTTGTGCAGCGCCCCGCGAATATCCTGCTCAAGGTTCAGATCCCGGTGATCAAATCGGACGTCGCGCAGATGACGTCGAACGGTTCGACGTTCAGGGTCGCGATCCTTCAGGACGGCGGCAGCGGCCGCTACAAGAAGTTCGTTATCGGCACCAATTCCGCCGATTATTCGCTGTTGCAGGAACAGGTGAACCAGACCGAATTGGACAACGGTTCGGTGATCAAGCAGAACGTCAACGCGTTTGCGAATCTACGTCCGCAGCACTTTACCGACGCGATGCTCGTCCGCCCGATCGATACCGAGAACTACTCGTACGTCACAAGCACGATCTTTCAGGAAGAATACGATTTTACGGCGCCGAAGAAATCGCCGTTGAAATGGGTGCTGCGCGGCTACTATCTTTTGGACGAATATTCCCGAACGTCCGACGGAATGATGAAGATCAAGCGCCGCTTCTGGTTCGACCGCGTCGGCGGGATCAGGCTTGCCCGGCAGCAGATATTTGACGACCGCGGCGAGATCGACTCGGACATCGTCTATGGTCAGGAAGGGACGCTCGGTGAAGCCGGTGATTACCAGAACATGCCGCTTCAGATCGCGGTGACGCGTCCGAAAGAGAAATACAAGATGCGCCTGACCTACCAGACGCCGGAAGCCGTTTCGATCGGCAAGACGTACCCGGCGGCCGCATTCCAACTGGAGAACACGTGGGGTTTGCAGGAAGTTGATCTCGACAAGAAACTCGAAGAGGCGCGGGCGGAAAAAGGAAAGGTAAGCGGGCTGCAGAACGCGACGAAGGTGCAGCAGTGATCGCCGCCGTCCGTCACATTTGATGAAAACGATTCTCGAAACCAGAAATCTCAAGAAGAGCTACAAGGTCGGCAAGATCGAAAATCCGGTCCTTCACGGCGTGGACATCGTGATCGAAGAAGGCGAGTTCGTCGCGATCATGGGCCCGTCGGGCTGCGGAAAATCGACGCTCCTGCACCTGCTGGGCGGACTTTTGAGTCCGACAAGCGGGTCGATCATCATCGACGGCGAGGATCTCGCGAAGGTCTCGGACGCGCAGCGGACCGACATCCGCCGCCGAAAGATCGGCTTTGTCTTCCAACGTTTCAACCTGTTCCCGACGCTGACGGCCGAAGGAAATCTGAAACTTGCCGAAAAGATCCATCTCGGGCACAGCAAAACTCCGCCGGACAAGCGCCGCGAGGTTTTGCGGGTATTGAAGCTTGAGGATAAAATGCACCACAAGCCGCTCGAACTTTCCGGCGGCGAACAGCAGCGGGTGGCACTGGCGCGGGCGGTCATCAATTCGCCGGCGATCATCCTCGCGGACGAACCGACGGGCAATCTCGATACCGAGAATTCCGAGATCGTGCTCAACATGTTCCGTGAGCTGAACCGAGAGTTCAAGCAGACGATCATCATGATCACGCACAATCCTGAAGCCGCGGCGGTCTGTTCTCGGATCATCCGGATGCGCGACGGTTTGGTAGTCAACTAATTTTAGATTTTTGATTTTGGATTTTGGATTTTTGTGGATGGTTCAGTCGTTCGAAATCCAAAATCCAAAATCTAAATTCCAAAATGGCCTTACGGGACATAGTGCTTTGGAAATATGAACGCGCCAGTTGGCAGTGGGATGTCCTGTGCCTGCTGATCGTGATGTTCATCTTCCTGACGCCGAAGGCATGGTTCGACCGGCCGGACCGGCTGGCAACGCAAAACGCGCGTTTGACCGTCAAACAGCAGGATTTTACGCCCGACCGCGCCGTACTTCAGTCAAGAGTCAGACAACTAAGCGGCAATCAGAGTGCCGAGGTCGTCGAATGGCGCGAAGCGAAGAACGAAAAGGGCGAGCCGATCTACGAGATCGAGATAAGATGAATCGTCGGATGATCCGATCGATTTGGAGAAATTTATGAAGTCAATCAAGTTCGCGATCGTGATTGCGGTCGCTTTCTTCATTTTCGCGCCTTCCGCGGCCAACGCTCAGATCAACGAGGTTCTCAAGCGCATGGACGAGCATTACAAAGCGCTCAAATCACTCAAGGCGGGGATTTCGCGCGAGGTTGTCAACGCCCAGCTCGGCGAGACGGACAGCTATTCGGGTGACGTCGTGCTTCTTCCGGGCAAAGGGACAAAGCTCTCGGTGTTTCTCAAATGGACGAAACCGAAGGAAGAAATGCTGTCGGTCGTCAACGGCAAATATGCGCTTTACGTTCCCGGAATCAATCGCGCCTACACAGGAACTTCTGGTGACAAACGAGTCAAGGAAAAGGGCGGCAGCGCGCTTGAGTTGATGAGCCTTTCGAAACAGGACATTAAGGCGAAATACGATGCGGTGCAGACCGGATCGGCGAGTGTCGGCGGAACGGACACGTTGGGCTTGAGATTGACGCCGAAAGCGAAGGCGGAATACAAGTTCATCGACGTTTGGGTCGACGGAAACGGGATGCCGATCCAGATCAAGGTGACAAAGAACAACAACGACACCGACACGATCCGATTTTCAGGCATCAAGAAGAATGAAAAGATCGACGGCAGCGTTTTCAAGCTCAACATCCCGAAAGGAACGGAAGTCGTAAAAGGCTAGAAACCGACTTAACCTTATTTTTCTTTCCCACACGCATCTGATCGGACTCGTGAGAGACGATCATCGGGGGAGATTTATGAAAGCATTAAGATTAGCGATCGTCTTTGCGGTCGCTTTCTTTATTTTCACGCCAACCGCGGCGAACGCGCAGATCAACGCTGTTCTCAGGCGGATGGAGTCGCATTCCAAAAGTCTGAAGTCATTGAAGTGCGATATCCGTCGGGAAATCTACAATGCTCAACTCAAAGAGACCGACAATTATACGGGCGAGATGGTTTTTCGTCCCCGAAAGAACCGCGACTTCGATCTGCTGCTGACGTGGATGAAGCCGACGAGGGAGATCTTATCGGTGGTAAAGGGCAAATATGAACTATATGCTCCATTTATCAATCGCGTATACACCGGCAAACTGAGCGACAATCGCGTCAAAGTTCGAGGCGGCAGCGCAATCGAGTTCCTTAGTTTTACCCGGTCGGAAATCAAAGCGAAGTTCAACGTCTACATGCTCGGACGGAAAAAAGTCGGACGCACAACGACAGTGGCGCTTCGGTTGAGTCCCAAAGATAAGTCTGACTTTCGGTTCGCGGAGGTCTGGATCGATCGACATGGGATGCCGATCCAGATCAAGGTTACGAAAAACAATAACGACACCGACACGATTCGTTTTTCCGGAATCAAGAAGAACAGAAAGATCGACGGGAACCTTTTCAAACTCAAAATTCCAAAGCGTACGGAAGTGGTCAGAGGCTAAGTATGTCATCGATTTCAGCAATTTGTCGGCTCGGGGAATCAGGCCGGCATTTCGTTTCCCCGGAAGTCCGCACGAGGACCGCGGATCTGTGTTCGGCGCGGAAAGGCAAAGATTCCATCTGTTTTCTTCCGCGCAATCCTCGTCATCTGCGGCTAATTTGTTCCGGTGCAGTCGGGGTTATTCCCGCCTGATTTGATAATCGCCGCCGCCAAAACTTATAATTACGGTTTCGCCGAACCAAGCGATACCAGACAGTATGCCGAAGGCCAGCAGTTTCAGTCGTTTCACGCGCGGGGTCCGTCACACGACCCGCGCCTTCATTTCGACCAAGCACCCGGTGCTCGTGCACATCGTGCCGATGCGCCGCTGCAATCTTTCGTGCACATATTGCAACGAGTACGACAAGACGTCCGATCCGGTGCCGATCGACGTCATGCTCAAGCGGATCGACAAACTCGCCGAGTTCAACTCGTCGGTCATCACGATCTCCGGCGGCGAACCGATGATGCACCCCGAGATCTATGAGATCATCGCGCGGATCCGTCATCACGGGATGATCGCCGGACTGATCTCGAACGGATATTATTTCCAGCCCGAGAAGATCAAGAAACTCAACGAGGCGGGCCTCGACTACCTGCAGATCTCGATCGACAACGTCACGCCCGACGAGGTCTCGAAGAAATCGCTGAAGGTTCTAGACGGCAAGCTCAAGAACCTCGCCGAACACGCGAAGTTCAAGGTCAACATCAATTCGGTCGTCGGCGGCGGAGTCTCGAATCCGGACGAGGCGCTGATCATCGCCAACCGCGCCCGCGAACTCGGATTCTCGTCGACGGTCGGCGTCATTCACGACGGCGACGGCTTGTTCAAAGGCCTGACCGAGCGCGACAAGGAAGTCTATTACGAGATCAAGAGCAAGGGCGCGCTTTCGTACGCCCGCTGGAACTGGTTTCAGGACGAACTTGTCGAAGGCAAGACCTACGAATGGCGCTGCCGCGCCGGCGCCCGCTATCTCTACATCTGCGAGGACGGACTCGTCCATTGGTGCTCGCAGCAGCGTGGAACGCCGGGAACTCCGCTCCTCGAATACACCCGCGGCGACATGGAGCGCGAATACCACACCGAAAAATGGTGCGCCGATACCTGCACGATCCAGTGCGTCCATCAGGTCGGCCATCTCGACGCCTGGCGCGATCCGCAGATCTCGCTCGC
>JAKOSS010000461.1 GCA_029777145.1 Acidobacteriota bacterium
GGCAGGCTTCGTTCGTATTCAAGGAATCCGGTTGGTTTTCCCATATCAGGCCGCCTGCGCGTAGAACGCCTCCAGTTCCGCCTCCGATTCGGAAAGTCCCCGGTTCATGAATTCGGTCCGCGCCTCGATCACGCGCCGATACTCGTGCGGCACGACGCGGACGAACAGCGGCAGGTTGAGTTCCCAGTTCTCTTCGATCTCCAAAGCGCGACGGCTTCCGGTAAATTCGGCGTGACGGCGGATCAACGTCCGCAGATCGTCGGCCTCCTGGCCGCCCGTGACGGGACCCAGTCCGACCATCGCAAGATTGCAGCGCCGTTCGAAGTCGCCGGCCTCGTCAAAGACATACGCGACGCCGCCCGACATGCCGGCGGCGAAGTTCTTGCCGGTCGCTCCGAGCACGACGACGCGTCCGCCCGTCATGTATTCGCAGCCGTGGTCGCCGACTCCCTCGACGACCGCCGATGCGCCGCTGTTTCGCACCGCGAAGCGTTCGCCGGCGACACCCGAGATGAACGCTTCTCCGCTCGTCGCGCCGTACAAAAGAGTGTTTCCGGCGATCACGTTTCGGTGCGTTTCGAAATCGCAAGCGCGCGGCGGGAAGACCGCGATCCTGCCACCGCAGAGTCCCTTTCCGACGTAATCGTTCGCGTCGCCTTCGAGCGTCATTGTCACGCCGCGCGGCACGAAAGCGCCAAAACTCTGTCCCGCGGTCCCGCGGAAATCGAGCCTGATCGTTTCGTCAGGAAGGCCGTCGGCCCCGAATTTCCACGAGATCTCGCCGCCGAGCAACGCTCCAACGGCGCGGTCCGTGTTTCGCAATTCGACCTTCGCCTTCACGGTCTCACCGCGCTCGAGCGCCGGACGGCAGATCTCGAGCAATCGGCCGTGATCGAGCGTCGTTTCGATCTCGTGATTCTGGACTGTCTGCTGCGTTCGCGCGGCACCCGTTCCGGCAGCCGGATCATGAAGGATCGCGGAAAGATCGAGTTTCGACGCCTTCCAATGCTCATTCGACGCATCCGGTTCGAGCAGTTCGGACGCGCGTCCGACCATCTCGTCAAACGTCCTAAAACCGAGTTCGGCCATCAGCTCGCGGACCTCGGTCGCAACAAACCGCATGAAATTGACGACAAACTGCGGGTCGCCCGAGAACTTCGCCCGAAGCCGCGGATCCTGCGTCGCGACCCCGACCGGACAAGTGTTGAGATGGCAAACACGCATCATGACGCAGCCGAGACTGACCAGCGGAGCGGTCGAAAATCCGAATTCCTCCGCGCCGAGCAGCGCGGCGACGACGACATCGCGTCCGGTCTTTAACTGGCCGTCCGTCTCGAGACGCACGCGGCTGCGGAGCTTGTTCAGCACCAATGTCTGATGTGCTTCGGCAAGCCCGATCTCCCACGGCATGCCCGCATGCTTCAGGCTCGTCAGCGGCGATGCGCCGGTTCCGCCGTCGTGACCGCTGATCAGAATGACGTCCGCTTTCGCCTTCGCGACTCCGGCGGCGACGGTTCCGACGCCGGCTTCCGCAACGAGTTTGACGCCGATCCGCGCCTGCGGATTGACGTTTTTGAGATCGAAGATCAATTGCTTCAGATCCTCGATCGAGTAGATATCGTGATGCGGCGGCGGCGAGATCAGTCCGACGCCGGGCGTCGAGTGGCGCGTTTTGGCGATCCACGGATAGACCTTCGATCCCGGAAGCTGCCCGCCCTCGCCGGGTTTCGCGCCCTGCGCCATCTTGATCTGGATCTCCTCGGCGTTGACGAGATAATGGCTCGTGACGCCGAACCTGCCCGATGCAACCTGCTTGATCTTGCTGATCCGCCGGTCGCCGTTCTCGTCCGCCTCGAACCGGTCGGCGTCCTCGCCACCCTCGCCGGTGTTGCTCTTGCCGCCGATCCGGTTCATCGCGATCGCCAGCGCTTCGTGCGCCTCGCGGCTGATCGAACCGTACGACATCGCCCCGGTCTTGAACCGCGCGAGAATGTTTTCGATCGGTTCGACCTCGTCAAGCGGGACACTTCCAACTCCGTCCCTGAACTTCAAAAGGCTGCGGAGCGTCGACGAGTTGCGCGTTCGTTCATCGACCTCGCGGCTGTATTCCTTGAACACCGAGTAGTCGCCGCTGCGGCACGCGCGCTGGAGTGCGTGGATCGTCGACGGATTGAAGAGATGAAATTCGCCGTCGGCGCGCCACTGATGGTTCCCGCCCGATTCGAGCGAATCCGGCAAGTGCGGATCGATGAAGGCAGTTGCATGTCGGCGACGCGATTCCCGCGTGATCTCTTCGAGTCCCACGCCCCCGATCCGCGAAGGCGTCCGCGTAAAATACCGTTCGACAACCGCGCGGTCGATGCCGAGCGCTTCGAAGATCTGCGCACCGTGGTAGCTGCGGATCGTCGAGATCCCCATCTTCGACATCACCTTCACGACGCCTTTCGTGACGGCCTTGACGAAGTTCTTGATCGCGACCGATTCGCCGATCTCGAGCGCGCCGTCCTTGATCCGGTCGTGGATCGTTTCAAACGCGAGATACGGGTTGATCGCCGTCGCGCCGTATCCGAGCAGCGTCGCGAAATGATGGATTTCGCGCGGTTCGCCGCTCTCGACGACGAAACCGACCTGCGTCCGCGTTCCCTCGCGCGTCAGGTGATGATGGACCGCGGAAACGGCGAGCAATGCGGGTATCGGCACGCGGTATTCGTTCATCTCCCGGTCCGAGAGAATGAAGATGTCGTAGCCGTCGGCGATCGCGGCGCTTGCCTGGTGGCAGAGTTTTTCGAGCGCCCACTCGAGACCCTGTGCGCCGTGCTCGCGGTCGAACAGCATCGGCAACGTGATCGTGCTGAATCCGCACTTGCCCCAGATGCTTTCGGAGCTTCCCATCAGCCGCAGTTTTTCGAGTTCCTCATTGGTCAGGACAAACGAGTTGAGCCTGATCTGATGGACCGCCTTTTCGTCGGGTTCGAAGAGATTGACGTCGCGTCCGAGCATGACGTCTGCCGAAGTCACAAATTCTTCGCGGATCGCGTCGATCGGCGGATTCGTGACCTGCGCAAAGAGCTGTTTGAAATAGTTGTAGAGCAGCTGCGGGCGTTCCGAGAGCACGGCGAGCGGCGTGTCGTTGCCCATCGATCCGACCGCTTCCTCTCCGTTTCGGGCCATCGGATCGATGATCAGGCGCAGTTCCTCGTCGGTGTAGCCAAAGGCCCGCTGGCGTTGGAGCACCGTCTCGTGATTCGCTTCGTGGACGAACGGCGGCCGCGGCATATCGTTGAGATCGAGAACATGCTGCTTGAGCCAGACGCGGTACGGTTGCGCTTCGGCGATCCGTTGTTTGATCTCGTCGTCGGGTACGATCCGGCCGGCGACCGTATCGACAAGGAACATCTTGCCGGGTTGAAGGCGGCCTTTTTCGAGGACGTTCTCGGGAGCAATATCGAGGACGCCGGTTTCGGAAGCCATCACGACGCGTCCGTCCTTCGTCACCGTGTAGCGCGCGGGCCGCAAGCCGTTCCGGTCGAGACAAGCGCCGACAATCCGGCCGTCGGTAAACGTCATCGACGCCGGTCCGTCCCAGGGCTCCATCAGGCACGAATGATATTGATAGAATGCCAGTTTCTCGTCGCTCATCGGGTTCGCGGCCGACAGCGGTTCCGGCATCATCATCATCATCGTGTGCGGCAAAGTTCGACCGGCGAGCGTCAGCGTTTCGAGTGCGTTGTCGAAAGTTCCGGAGTCGCTCGCATCGTCGTCGAGGACGTGCAAAAACTTCGGAAGATCGTCGCCGAAAAGGTCCGACTTGAGAATATGTTCGCGGGCGTGCATCCAGTTGAC
>JAKOSS010000462.1 GCA_029777145.1 Acidobacteriota bacterium
GAGACGATCAACAAGCTGATCCGCACATCGCGACAGCTCGTGCAGGAACTCGGACGCGAACCGACGAGCGAAGAGATCGCGAAGAAGATGGACATTCCGGTCTCGAAGGTCCGCAAGGTCCTGAAGATCGCGCAGGAACCGATCTCGCTCGAGACTCCGATCGGGGAAGAGGAAGATTCGCACCTCGGCGATTTCATCGAGGACCGCTCGATCATGAATCCGGCGGAATCGGTGACGTTCGGCAACCTCCGCGAGATCACCGACGAGGTTCTCGCAACCTTGACGCCGCGCGAGGAGAAGGTCATCAAGATGCGTTTCGGGCTCGGAAACACGGGTTCGGAGCATACGCTCGAGGAAGTCGGACAGCATTTCGCGGTCACCCGCGAACGCATCCGCCAGATCGAGGCCAAGGCGCTCCGCAAATTGCGTCACCCGTCACGGTCACGCCGTCTGAAGGCGTTTCTCGAAGGAAAACAGTGACGCATTTGGGAATTCGGAAGTCGGATTTCGGATTTGCGATTGCCGTAACACATGGGCCGTACCTAACTGGGTGCGGCCCATATTGTTGAGTTCCAAACCGATCGTTCCTACGCATTCATTTGAAACAGGCCAATCGCAAATCGCAAATCGATAATAGCAAATGCAAACAATCCTTACTTTTTGGTAAACTTTCCATTCGTCGTATGAGCCGAAAGATCGTCGAAAGTTACAAACGAAAGCTCGGATCCGAAGAAGGCTTCCGCGTCAAAAGCGGCGCCGAACTGCGGATCGCGCTGTGCTACCCGAATACATACGCGATCGGGATGGCGAATCTCGGGCTTCATACGATGTACGAGATCTTCAACAACATTCCGGGCGTCGCCTGCGAGCGGGTCTTTCTCCCCGACAACGACGAACTTGCTGAGTATCGAAGATCGAAGGCGCGGTTGATGTCGCTCGAAACACAGACGCCGGTTGCGGTTTTCGACGTCGTTGCCTTTTCAATCTCGTTCGAGACCGACTATCTAAACATGGCGACGATGCTCGAGTTGTCGGGCGTCCCGGTTTGGTCGAAGGATCGGAATCACTTTCATCCGCTCGTCATCATGGGCGGAGCCGCTTCGTTCCTCAACCCGGAACCGATCGCCGACTTCACGGACCTGATCGCCGTCGGCGAGGGCGAGATCCTCGCTTTCCAATTGGTTGACGCGATCTTCGACAACGAAGCGAAAGATGACATCCTGCTTGCGCTGGCGAGGATCGGCCGCGGCTTCTACGTCCCGTCGCTGTACGACGTGGTCTACAACGACGATGGAACCGTTTTCGACTACATTCCCAAGGAAGACGGCGTTCCGCGACGAGTCGGACGCGCGCTCGCGGCTGTGAATCCGAAGGAAGGAACGCTGCGGCGGGCGATGAAGCGCGGTGAGACGGAGCTGCACGATTTTCTCTTGAATCAGAACGTGTTCTGTCCGTCGACGTCCGTTTGGGCGCCGACTGCCGAAATGGGTGACCGGCTTCTGGTTGAGATTTCTCGCGGGTGCTCGCAGGGTTGCCGGTTCTGCTGGGCCGGTTACAACTACTATCCGCCACGCGTCGTGCCGGCGAAAGACATTCTCGAAAAGGCCCGCGAATGGCGTTCCAGGACGGATAAGATCGGACTCGTTTCGACCGCCGTATGCGATCACCCGGAGATCTCGACGATACTGCGCGAACTTCGCTCGATGGATTACCGAATTTCGGTCTCGTCGTTGCGTCTCGACCAGATCTCCGATGAGCTGCTCGACGCGCTTGTCGAGTCGAAAGACCAGCAGATCGCCGTCGCACCTGAAACCGGTTCGGACCGCCTCCGGCGAGTCATCAACAAGAATTTGACAAACGACGAGATCGTCGACATCTGCGGCTCGGTTTTCGATCGCGGAATGCTGACGATCAATCTTTACCTGATGGTTGGTCTGCCGACGGAAACCGACGAGGATCTTGATGAGATGTTTGTCCTTGTCGAACGGATCAAGGACCGGATGCTCGAAGCCGGCAAGAAGTTCGGCCGCGCCGGAAGGATCATTCCGAGCCTGAACGGGTTCGTTCCGA
>JAKOSS010000463.1 GCA_029777145.1 Acidobacteriota bacterium
CCGGTCGCGCCTTTGACGAGGTTCGCTCCGCCGAGTCCCATGAACGACGTCCCTTCGACCATCAGAATGACGTCCGAAAGCGCCGGAAGATAAGCGCCGCCGGCGACGCACATGCCCATCACGGCCGAGATCTGCGGGACTTTCAGATAGCGCCGCATCAGCGAGTTGTAATAGAAGATCCGCGCCGCGCCGTATTGGCCAGGAAAAACCCCGCCCTGATACGGGAGATTGACCCCGGCCGAATCGACCAGATAGATGATCGGGACGCGGTTGCGCATCGCGATCTCCTGCGCGCGGAGGATCTTTTTGATCGTTTCCGGATACCACGCGCCCGCTTTGATCGTGGCGTCGTTGGCGACGACGACGCATTCACGACCGCGAATTTTCCCGACCGAGGTCACGACCGCCGCCGCCGGTGCCTGTCCCTTGTATTGGTCGTAGGCGACGAAAAGTCCGATCTCCTGAACGTACGAATCCTCGTCGAAGAGCAAAGCCATCCGCTCGCGAGCGGTCAGTTTTCCCTGGGAATGGATCTTCTCGATCTTTTCAGGTCCGCCGCCGAGTTGCAGTTTGTGCTCGAGCCGGCGGAATTCGTCCGTAAGTTCAGATAGTCGTGACATAGTCGGTTATTCCAAGATTCCAAGATTCCAAGATTCCAAGATTCCAAGAGCGTTTGATGTGGAATCTTGGAATCGTGGAATCCTGGAATCGTAGAATTTAGCTCCTTTCCCTGATGATGAACGTCGGCACCATTCCGCCGCCGCTTGAGACGTTTGCGAGTTCGGTCGTCGAGAGCCGCGTAAACGCCGCGCCGACCTTGCCGAAAAAGAGCAGCGGGTCGAGATCGACGAGCTGTTCGATCATCGCAACGTCGTCGCCGAAGAGCATCGGGAACATCTCTTTTGAGGTCACAACGCGTTCCTGAACAAGATAATCGTCGTGCGCGAGCGCCGTTTCGATCGCTTCGCTCCACTCGTCATCATCCGAAACCCAACCGATGTAAATGCCGTGGCCGCCGTAGTCGTCGTTCGGCTTGAGCACGAGTTTCGACTTGTTCGCGCGGGCAAACTCGACGAGATCGATCGATTCTCCCTTGAACTCGGTCGTCTCCGATCGAAACCTCCGCGTCCACGGAACATGTTCGCCGATCGCCGCAAGTTCCTCATCCGAAAAGAGATGCGCGTACCGCTCGTTGGTCAGCACGGCAAAGATCGCCTTCTTGTGGATGATCTTGCACTGGAAATTGTTGACGAGACACACGGCGCCGGCGCGGTATGCGTCGAGCAGCGCCGGGTACTCGTTCATGATCGGCAAGTACTCGTTCACGAGGAGGCGCTTGTACACGATGTCGATCTTCGCGCCGTGGAAATAGAGATACTTGCCGTCGAATTCGAGTTCGTCGGGCGAGCAGATCACGGCATTGCAGCCGTTTTGCTCGAAATAGTCGCGGAAAAGTTCGAACTCCTTCTGTGTCGGCAAGCCCTTGAGATCGACGATCGCGATCACCGGCGGCGAGTCAGGCCGGGCACCCAGAAATTCTTCGTAGGCGTGGAGCAGCGCCTGCATCAGTTTCGGACTTCCCTCGAAACGCTCGACCTCGTAACGTTCGAGGAATTTCTTCATCACCGGGAGCGCAAGAAATATGTCCGTTGCGGAATCGGCGTATGCGATCCCGGCCGGGCTTTCGCCGTTCAGTTCGACGAACGAATACGCATTCGGCGTCAGGAACGAATCGAGACGAGCGGTCGGCGAGACCTGCGTGTATTTCGGATCGATCGCGATCAGTTCCTTTTCGACGTCGGTGATGCCGAGTTCGTTGAGAATTTCGTCGTCAACGACGGCCGCGTCCTTGACCTTCTGCAGCGCCGACCAGACGGTTTCGCAGATCACTTTGACGCGCTCCCAATCGGCGACGGTAACGAAATGCGGGCGAAGGTACGGCGACAAACGGCGCCCGCCGAAGATCAGTCTCGCGGCCTCGAGCCCGTGGTCGAGCGCGCGCCGGGAATCTTCAGCAAGTTCTTTATCCTCAAGGAGTTGGTGATAATACGCAACGGCGTCTTTCAGCATAGCAACTAGTCTGCGTGCCCGGTCTTGGCGATGAACGGGTTCAGGTTCGAATGATGGATGGCCCAGTAAACGGCGACCGAAAGCAGTCCCCAAAACAACGTCAGCACCGCCCAGAAAAACGGTCCGATCAAAAACGGGCGACCGCCCTCCCGAACGAGTTTCGCCGTATCGCGGTAGACGGCGATCGCAAGCAAGGTGTCGACGATCAACGTGATGAATCCAAAGCCGATAAAGAGAATAGCGAATTCCATGTCTTAAGAAGCGGGATACACGGAGTCAAACTTCGGATTCCTTCGCAACTTCGTCGGCCTGCGGCGTAACGTCGATCCTTCCCGTCTGAACCAGCGCCGAATGATGCATCAGCCAATAAACGGCCGCAACAAAGACTCCGCCGATCAGAACTGCGAGTGTCCAGAGAATCGGCGGCACCATAACGGTACCCGATCGCTCGTCGCCGGACCTCCGGGCAGCCTCCGTCAGGCCAACTCCATCGACATAGACCGCGGCCGCAAACCCAATGTTAACGGTCGCCATAAGGATCCACGCGATGGCGACAAACATGACCCCATAATTGAACACGAAATGTTCGAACAAGCCTCCGCCCGCCATATGTTGCCTCCAACCTCACTTCGACATCTTCACGATCGTCTCAAATTCCGCCTTGGTCAGCGGCATGACCGATAGACGCGACTGCTTGATCAGTGCGATATTCGCGAGTTTCTTCGTCGCCTTGATCGCCGCCAGCGAAACCGGATTCGCGAACTTCTCGACCGGCGTCAGCTCGACGCAGATCCAGTTCGTATCGGTCGGATCCGGATATTCTTCGCGCGTGACCTCGGTAAGACCGACGACCTGCTTGTCCGATATCGAATGATAAAAAAGCACCTTGTCGCCCTTTCTCATCGCCCGCAAATTGTTCCGCGCCTGATAATTGCGGACTCCCGTCCAGTCGGTCTTCCCGTCCTTGACGAGATCGTCGAACGAATACGCTTCGGGCTCCTGTTTTACAAGCCAGTACTTCATTAGATCCTGATTCCAAGATTTCAAGATTCCAAAGATTTCAACATTCCAAAGATTTCAGGAGTCCAAATTCCGGCAAAGTCACGAGTCAGTGGAATCTTGAAATCTTGGAATTCTTGGAATCATGGAATCTTGAAATTATTTCTTCTGCGCCGCGACGGCCTTCTTGTTGAGCCATTTCGCCCAGCGTTCGATGTACGGGCGGAACGGCTTGAAGAGCTTGCCGCGCCACGAATTCGCGCTCTGCTTCTCACCCCATTCGCGGAGGTTCTTTTCGGCGTACTGCCTGATCTGCGGTTCGAGATTCTGCTTTTTCACCGAATGCCGGAGCGTCAGATAGTAATGCTGTCCGACGAGCGAAAAGATCAGTCCGGCGAGATTCGATTTGAACGACTGCTTCGCCATCCAGCGCTGCGCCCAGCCGTCGGTCGGCTTGAGCAAGGCGCCCATCGACATTTCGAGAAACGGATTCTGCGTCCCAGCTTTCGGATGATAGAGCCCCGGAAGATCGCCTTTCACCGGCAGGTCCATCTTCGCGAGCCGCGGATCGTTGATGAAGTCGACCAATTTGACCTTTTCGAGCCCGCGCTGATGCTCGAGCGGCAAATACTCGAGGATCTTGTAGATCTGCTCGTTCGTGCCCTTCGGAAGATCGAAGGTCGCCTGATTTTCGATCTTGAGTTTTGTTGCTTTCGCGGGCTTTTGCCCGGCGGTTTCGAGTGCCATACGTTTTGCTCAGATTATAGATGTTTATGGAAACGCGAGCAAAAGA
>JAKOSS010000464.1 GCA_029777145.1 Acidobacteriota bacterium
AGAGATCATCGATGATCTCCGTGAAGAAGAAATTCGGATCGTCACGAACCGTCGCGAAAAAGGCGACGTCGCCGAGTACCGGTTCAAGGAGCACGAAAAGCGGATCGACAATCATATTCCCTCGACGGATCCGGTCGTCTTTTACGAGATCGACACCGGCGACGCTTCCGAATTCAAGGGCAAACTCATGATCCAGGGCTTCGAGATCGAGGGCTACAAGGTGCTCCGGACGCAGGCGCCGGCGGTTCCGAACGCGATCGCGGCGTTCCTGATGTACCTCCGCGACGAGACCGGAAAGATCCCGCATGTTTATTTCGGCTGGAGCGAGGGCAATCCGATCATGTATCTTGTGCGGTTCGTGATCTTCGGCGAGGGCGACACGGCTCCGGTCACGCGCGAGATCCTGCGCCAGGCCGAATCTGACCCCGAACGTCGTCCGAACGTTCATGTCGGAGGCTGAACGCGTCTCGGATTTGGGATTTGGGATTTGGGATTTGGGATTAATTTACTGACCACCGACCACTGACGACGGACCACTGACTTTTTGTGGAAATTTACTTCCAGCTAATCGATGATGCCGAGGGGATCGCGAAGGCGTGCGGCGAGTTCGCGACCGAAGACTATCTCGGTTTCGACACCGAAACGACCGAACTCGACCCGTTCGATGGCGAACTGCGTCTTGTCCAACTCAGTAACGGGCGCAACACCTACGTTATCGACGTCCGTCCGTTTTCGCGACTGGGTGACTTGAAAACGATCCCGGAACTCGCGCCCTTGCGTGACCTGCTCTTCGCCGAACGTCCGATCAAGATCGCCCACAACGCGAAGTTCGACGCCAAATGGGTCCGACATCATCTCGGAACGGACGTCAACGGCATTTTCGACACGCTTCTCGCCAGCCAGTTGATAGCCGCCGGCGACCAGGACCGCCGCCACGGGCTCGCCGAGGTCGCGGCTTTCTTCCTGCAAACCGAGGTCGACAAGACCGAGCAGGTTTCCGATTGGAGCGCGGCGGAACTCACCCAATCACAGATCCAGTACGCGGCAAAAGACGCGGCGATCATGATCGCGCTCCGTGAACGGATCGTCGAGCGTCTCCGGCAGGACGAGCTGATCCGCGTCGCCAAACTCGAATTCGACTGCGTGATGCCGATCGCGGCGATGGAGCTCAACGGGTTCTACATCGATCAGGAACGCTGGCGCGAGCAACTCGGAAAGGTTCAAAAAGAACTTTCGGCCGTTGCGCTCGAACTTCAGAAAGAACTCTCCGCGGGAGTCGCGCAGGCGTCGCTGTTCGGCGTCGCCGAGATCAATCTCGATTCGCAGAGCCAGGTCTCGGACGCGCTTCGGAATCTCGGGGTTCCGGTTCCCGATTCGACGCGAAAATGGGAATTGGAACAGCTCGCCGGCGATTATCCGGTGGTCGCGAAGCTTCTGGAATACCGCGCGGCGGCAAAGGCCGTTTCGAGTTTCGGCGAGAATATCCTCGAGTTCGTCAATCGGGAGACCGGTCGTCTTCACCCCGATTTCAGGCAAATCGGCGCGCCGTCGGGCAGGTTTTCCTGTTCGCGTCCGAACGTCCAGCAGATTCCGCATGAAACCGAATACCGGCGATGTTTCCGAGCTCCCGACGGGCGCAAGCTCGTGATCGCCGACTACTCGCAGATCGAACTGCGGATCCTTGCGGAGTTCTCGAACGACGAGAACTTCATCAACGCTTTCGAGTCGGGCGCGGATTTTCACTCGATGACGGCCGCTCAGGTTTTTGGCGTCGAAACGGACGCCGTCACTCCGGAACAGCGTTCGTTCGCCAAACGTTTGAATTTCGGGGTCGTTTACGGGATCGGCGCGTCGCGCTTTGCAATGATGACGGGGTTGTCGCAGACACAGGCCGAGGACACGCTGCGCCGTTATTTTTCGACCTATCGCGGCCTCGACGCATACCTGCGCCATGCCGCCCAAACGGCGGTCGGAACGCGGCTGGCTCGGACCGGATCCGGACGAATGTACCGGTTCAGATTCGACGAGAACGACCGGCAGTCTG
>JAKOSS010000465.1 GCA_029777145.1 Acidobacteriota bacterium
ACTCCGTCGGTTCCTGTCATCCTGACAACCGCGTTCGCGATGCCGCGTCCTTCGGAGGTGACAACCGAACCGTCGACAACAACGCCGGCCGCGGTCGGCGCCAGGATCACCTGACCGCCTCCACCGATCGCCGAGAAACTCAGTCCGAACGTCGTCGTGCCGTTATAACGCGCCGTAACCGTATGCGTTCCCTCGGTAAGAGACGACGTTGTGAACGACGCCTGACCGGAACCGTCGACCGGAACGGCGGCCAACGACGAGCCAGCGAACTGCGGCGTTCCGTCGACGATGAAATCGACCGTACCGCTTGCAGGGATCGGCGAAACGGTCGCCGTAAACGTTACCGGTTCGCCGTATCCGGCCGGATTCTGCGACGAAACAAGCGTCATTGTCGTCGGCGTTCCCACGCAAGTCGCACCCGTTGATGTCAGAGAAACAGTATCGATTCTCCAGTTCGCACCGCTGTTCGCAAATGAGCTGTCCCACCCGGCACGCCAGCGGAACTTGACCGACTGTCCGCTCAGCGAGCCAGGAAGATTGAGCGTCGACGTCGTGTAGCTCGATTGCGTGTTGCACCAAGCGGACTGGCCGCCGATCGGATTCGAGAAGCTCGAGCTGATCGTCCCGTTATAACCGCCCGCCGAGAACGATCCGCCGATCGACGCGTTCGTCACGTTCAGATAAGTCGATCCGCCGTCGGTGCTGATCTCGAGGATCCCGCCGTCATAACAAGTTGTCGCGCTCTCAAAACTGCGTGTCTGGCGGAACGAAAGTTGGAAGCTGATCCTTCCTGCGGGCAGCGCGATCGCGGGCGAGACCAGACTGTTCGTCGAGGCAGACGTCGCGCCGTTAGTGAACACCGTGTTGGGTGCCGTATCGGCAGTTGTGGTCGTCGTCGCGAAAAACGCCGGCGGCGTCGTTCCGGTCTGTTCGGTCGTCCAGCCGGATGGAAGCGCCGGAGCCGTGACACCGTCGAAGTTCTGCGTGAATTCCGTCGACGCGCCGCCCGTCGTTCCCAGCGTCATCGTGAACGTGACGTTTCCGAGATCGCGCGTGCCGTCCTGAAGATGCAACGTCAGCGTGATGTTTGATCCGCAGGCGCCCGCCGGAACGAACGAGAATGATTTCGTTCCCGTCCCCGAAGCGGCCGGGATCGAACCGTAGGTTTGCGGTCCGGACGGATTCGTCACACCGCCAGTTTCGAGCAGCGTTGCGACAAGATTGCTTGTCGACCCAACGCCATTGTTGAGCAGACCAATGTCGACGGTCACCAACTCGCCCGGGTCGGGAACCGAATTCGCCGGCAAGTAGCTTTCGGAGGTCAGCGTGACGCCGTTTCCGACGACGTTCGCGAGCGCCGAAGAATCGATCTTGGTGACGATCAGCGCGAAATCCTGATCGAGCGCGTCAGCATCGCCCGGAACTCCGTCCGAGTTGATGTTTGCCGCCGTGACCGTGATCGCGACGTTTCCGGTCGTCTCGGGCATGAACACACTTTCGGTATTGTTTACCGCGTCCGCCGTCCCGCCGGTCACGGATCCGCGACCGGTAAAAACATTGCCGAGATACGTGTTCGCGCCGTTCACCACGGACAGATTCAGGTTGTTCTTGACGGACGAACCGGTCGTCGATCCCG
>JAKOSS010000466.1 GCA_029777145.1 Acidobacteriota bacterium
CGGTGTCGGCGCAGTTTCCGACCGCGATCTCCCAATCGCCGCGATCGGTTTTGCCGCCGGGGAACGCGTGAAATCCGCCAAGAAAACTGAGCTTGAGATTTCGGCGCGCCCAGACGATCTTGCCGTCGCGGAAAAGGATCACGGAAGCCGCGTCTTTCGGCGTTGCGGGTTTGAAATCGGCCCTCATTTCGCGTCGAACATCCCGAGTTTTGCGAGCTGCGAAACACTATCGGCCAGCCATTCAGAAAGGCGCGCGAGCAACTCGGATTTCTCATCGACCTCGTCGGACGTGTCGATGTATTCGCGCATCGCGGTCTCAACCTCAACGAGATCGCGCGTACCGTCAAGCAGTTCCAGCAACCGACGCGAGACAGGATCTTCGATCTTCACGTCAAGATTCAGATTCGTGAGTACGTTGTTCGCCTGCGGCAATTGCCATCGCGCCAGGGCGTTGACCCACGGCCGTTCGGCGATCCCGGTTGAAGCCTCGGGCTGAAATAGATGAAGCTCGATCAAACTCGTTTCCCGGCAAAGCTGAAACATGATCGCCTCAAGCGAGTGCGAGTTCTGATCATCGATCTCCGAACCGCGCCTAACGAGTTCGTCGCGCGCCGCTGCCGCCAGTTCGTCAAAACCGATCGCGCGGCCCCATTGCTTGCCCAGTTCAACAAGCGCGGCCTTCGCCAGCGGATCGTCGATATGAATTCCGACGCCTTTTGCTCCAACGAATCTTTCAACCTTGGACGACGCGATCTCCGGATTCGGCGAAACCGGTCGGATCGACGACGCGAGTTTGAAGCTACGGATCACGGCTGGCTTGGGATCTTGCTCGATCGCAACTCCCGCGCGGCAGAACAGCGTTTGCCTGAAGATCCGTCCGCGAAGAAAGTCGAGGTATTGCTCGCGTTCGATAACGCCGTCAATCGCCGCGACGAATTCCCGTGCGTCGGGTGACAACCCGCCCGTGCCCATAGCATGCAACTCGGCTTCACCGAGGAACTGCAAATCGTTCGATTGCAACATTTCCGCGAAGTCACGAATGTAATATGCGCGGTTCAGATCCGAAAGATCATCGTGAAAGATGTCGGCCGTGCCGTGTTCGAAATGGCGTTCGAGCTCCTTCTGCAAGATCGGACGATAGAGGTCGCCGCCCAATGCGTTCTCGGTAAGAAACGCGAGGAACGACATCGCATGCCCGACCTTTTCGAGCGGATCATCGATCGCACGCGCGTGGTGCCGCAGCATCGACTGAACCATCCGTCGGTAGTGCGCGCCGGGAAAAGCGTTGTAACTGATGTATCCGACGCCGTTGTCCGCCAGCATTTCCGAACAGACCGCGGGAACCCTGTCGCGGACAAACTCGGGAACCCAAGAGAACAACCCGTGCGCAATGATGTAGTCGAACTTTCCGAACTCCCCGACGGTCATTTCGGCGACATCCATCTGAATGAACTCGGTGTTCTTCAAACCGAGTTCCGCCGCGCCGCGGTCGGCATCGTCAATGTGGTTTTGCGCCAGATCGACGCCGACGAACTCTGCGTTCGGAAGATGGAATGCGTGCGAGATCAGGTTCGATCCGTTCCCGCATCCGAGTTCGAGCACGCGACAGGTTTCGACCGGCGCGGGCGACATCCCGAAGAATGTCGCGATCACCGCCAGTCGGTCCGGATGCGTTTGCAGGAAGAACTTGCTCGGATACGGCAGTTCGTCGTATGAAAAAACGTCGCTCATTTGAAATAGATCGGATTCGTCATGGCAAGCATCGCGCCGTCCTTCGATCGCACCTCGAGCCGGACGTACGTTTGTTTTGCCGGCGCAAATCGGATCTTCCTTGCTGCGCCGGAGCCGATTTTGTCCGAAGCGATCTCTTTTCCGTCCGAAATAAGGTGAAATCTTGAATCGGCCGGGAAATTCGTCAGCTGCACCGCGAGGTCAATCGGTTTCAACGGTAATCTCGCACCGATCGTCGCCTTCCCGGCCGTGAACTTCACCGAGTAACGCGGATTCTCGCAAATAAATGCGCGTCCGGCGCGGATCCCGGCGAACAGATCCTTCATTGTCAGCGATTTCGCTCCGATGAAAACCGCAGGATCGCCGACACGACGATTGATCGGATACTGATTCGGCTCATACGGCGGTTGATGCGTGTCGGACGATCCGATCGCCGTGATCGTTCGCCCCTGTTGCAAAAAACCGTCCCAGATCTTCAACGCGGCCTCGTCGTCGGGATCCCACGACGCATTCCAGATCTCGACCGAATCGAGGGTCGACCAATCGGGATCGTACGTCCAGGAGCAGCCGCCACAGGCCATCGTCGGATGATTCACGGACGCAAGGCCGCCAAAATCGCGTGTTTCGCGAGCGATCGATTCCGCGCTCGCCGCGACTCCGGGAATCAGCCTAAAATCGACCCAACCTCCCGCCGGTAGTCCCCAAACGTTGATATGGCCGCCGTAGGTCGTGATCTCCTCGCCGCGAATGATCA
>JAKOSS010000467.1 GCA_029777145.1 Acidobacteriota bacterium
ACGGATGAAAATTGCACTCAACGGCGCAACGACAATGAAAGCGGACCTCGAAACGGACATCAGGGCCGCGGCTGAAGCGGGATTTGAACTGATCGAGATCTGGGCCGCAAAATTGCGGATTTTCCTTCAGACGAATTCGGTCGACGACCTCAGATCGCTTCTTTCGGAAAGCGGTCTGCAGCCGTACTCGATCAATTCGATCGAACATATCACGTTCCGTTCGGACGAGGACTACGCGAAGATCAAGGCCGAGTGCGAGGAACTTTCGACGATCGCGGGACAGATCGGGTGCCCGTACATCGTCGTCGTTCCGGGAAAGTTGCCCGAAGGCGCGACGAAGGATCAGATCGTCGATGAATCGGTCCGGGTGTTGAACGAACTTGCCGACATCGCAGACGCGCATGGTGTTTCATTGGCGTTCGAGTTTCTCGGTCAGACGGATTGTTCGGTTCAAACGCTCGACCTGTGCAACGAGATCGTCGAGAAAGTGAACCGCGACAACATCGGAAACGTGCTCGATACGTTTCACTTTTACGCCGGAAATTCGACGTTCGAGGCGATCGACACGCTGCGGCCCGAAAAACTTTTTATCTTTCACATCAACGACGCCGAAGATCTTCCGAAGGAATCGTTGACGGATGCACAGCGGCTCTATCCGGGTGAGGGTATCCTGCCGATCAAAGAGATCAAGTCGCGGTTCGACAAGATCGGCTACGACCGGATGGTCTCGATCGAGATCTTCCGTCCGGAATACTGGGACCAGGATCCGTTCGAGGTCGCGCGCCGTGCGCGCCGGGCGACGATCGACGTTCTCGGGCTCGAGAATTCGGCGGCCGGCGGCAGTTGGTGAACGCATTTGGGATTGGGGATTGGGGATTTTGGATTGCCGGCAACCCGCGTAAATGTGTGTGTTCTGTGGAGTCAATCCGAGACTGAATCCAAAACCCAAAAATCAAAATCTAAAATCTAAATTCGATGGACAAAGTCAGAATCGGAATCGTCGGCACCGGATATGCCGGCAATCTTCACGGGCAGATCTACGCTCAGGATAGCCGCGCCGAGATCGCGGCCCTTTACGACATCATTCCCGAGCGCGCGGTTCGGACGTCGAAAGCGATCGGCGGACGCGTCTGCGAATCGCGCGACGAACTGATGGAACACTGCGACGCGGTGATCGTCTGCGCGCCGAACCGGACGCATCCCGAGATCGCGACGCATGCGGTCGCGGAAGGGAAGCATGTCTTTTGCGAGAAGCCTTTTGCGATCGGGATCGACAACGCCCGTCAGTTGCTTGAAACCGCGCAAACATCGACAAAGGTGTTTCAGGTCGGCCACAACCGGCGGTTCGCTCCGGTTTATGCGCGGCTCAAGGAATTGGTCTCGGCCGATACGCCGCATTCGGCGCACATCAAGATGAATCGCGGCGAGCTGAAGAATCCGGTCTGGACGGGCGACACGAACGTCACGGGCGGATTTCTTTACGAGACGACAGTCCATCTGTTCGACATGATGCGATTCCAGTTCGGCGAGATCGAGGAGCTTGTCGCATACGGTTCACAGCACGAGTATCCCGAACTCGACGAATTCTCGATCATCTTCAAGTTCAGGAACGGATTTCATTGCACGTTCGCTTCGAGCTCCGACGCAAGCTGGCATTTTCCGTTCGAGCGGATCGAAGTTTTCTGCCATCACCGGACGATACTGACCGAAGAAATGGAGCGCCTCTTCGATTCGCGCGGTTTCGATCACAAGACGCAGAACGTCGATACCTATACGTGTCACATGCTCGAGAAATTCGAGAAATGGGGCTATTTGCAGGAGGACCAGGCGTTCATCGGTGCGATCATCGAGGGCGGGGAACCGCCGGTGACGGCGCACGACGGTTTCAAGTCGGTCGAACTTGTCGAGTCGGTCTACAAGGCGATCCGGACGGGCGAAAAGATCCGCTTTGATTGAGAACTTTTCGAACCGCGGCGCGTAGATGTTGTTGGAGTCCTGATCCGGATCTATCAGCTGAAAACCATGATCAAATGCGTTAAGTGCGGACAAGTCAACGACACGTCGAGCAATTTCTGCCGGTTTTGCGGATTCAATTTCGCGACCGCACCGCCGGCGTATCCGCCGCCGCCGCAGCAACGTCAGCCGTTCCCTCAGCCGCAACCATTTCCGCAGCCGACGAACTTCGAAAACGCTCCGCCGCGACCTTATGCATGGAAAACGGACGAATTTCGCACCGATCCGAAGGGGATGACGGCTCCGGTCGCTCAATTTCGCGGTGCGGGTGCGACGCAACCCGATCTCAATCTTCAGCCGTACCAACAGCAAGCTCGGTCTATGGCCGCTCCCGGATATCATTGCCCGCGATGCCACAGCCAGTTGCTTCCGCGACGTGAGCGGCGGATCTCGACCGCCGGATGGATCGTTTTCGCCGTGCTCCTGATCGCGTTCTTTCCGTTGTTCTGGGTAGGATTTTTGATCCGTGAGGATGTCAGCGTCTGCCCGGTCTGCAATCACCGGTTCACATCCTGAACCTTTCCGGTGTCACTGTCGCCCCCGATAATAATAACCTTTCGGATGCTCGATCCGGACCTTCGGATTCGTGCTCGTGACCTCGATCTTGTAATAACCCTTTTTCGGATGCGTTGAAAGATAGGTCAGGGCGAATTGCCGGTTGAGCATGATGTTCAGGTCTTTGAAGAACGGCTCGAAACTGATCGGCGCGAGCGTGCCCTGGATGAACGCGCGGCCGCCGGTTTCGTCCGACAAGCGGCTCAGCGAACCTTGCGCGGCGAGTACACGGCGCGAGTCGCCGCCTTCGGTCGCCGTTGCCGTGGTGTAGATCGAATAGACCGCGACGCTGCGGCGCTGCGCCTTGAGTATCGCTTTGTCGAGATCGAGACTTTGGCCCGGTGTCGTGCTGTCGAACGCGTCAAATCCGTCCGAAACAAGCAGGATCGCCCGGCGTCCGGTCGGAAGCGCTTCAAATCGGTCCAGGACCTCGTTGATCCCTTGATACGGACTGTTCGGCGCGAGCGCCGCAACACCCGGAACGATGCGGATCGCCGCCGCCGCTTTTTCGAGATCCGGCGTGAATTTCTGACGGACTTCGGTCGTTCCGGCACGCAAATACCCGACAAAGACCCTTGAGTCAGGCGGCAGCCGCCGGATGAACTTCTTGATATCGTCGAGCTGCAGGTTAACGTCGGTCGTGAGATTGTCCTGGATCAGAACCGCGAGGTGGAGCGGCGTGCTCGTCACGCTCCTGATCGAAAGGACCGTCTGCTCTTCCTTGTTCTCCTTGACGACGATATCGCCGGCCTCGATGAACTCCTGCGCCTGATCGACCTTGAGTTCCTCGTTCGTGAAGATCGAGATCGGAATCGTCATCGTGCGGACGCCTTCGTCCTTCTTCTTGTCTTTCTTCTTGTCAGTTTGCGCCAGAGCGCCAAACGACAGGAAAAGCGCGACGGCAGCCGCGCCTGCAAAGCGAATGAAGTTCATAAATTCTTGCCCGAAAATTGCCGCCAAACTTCGGAAGCAATGATAATACGAAATCCCGCAAAAGCTAAATTTTACGATGCGCGAAAGTTGAATTAAGTTTGCAACTAAGGTAAATCAAAATACATGAACGAATTAGAGCCGGTCTACGAGATAACTCGCGCCGACATCCGCAAGGACAAGCTTCTCAAAACGGGCGCGTGGACCTTGCCGATCGCGGTTCCGGTGGTCCCGACCGCGATTTTCTTCGTTCTTTTCCTCATTTCCACGGCAACTCCGGCCGCGGCCGTTTGGCTTTTCATGACGTTCGTCGCGTTGGTCGGGGGCTTCGTCCTCGGACTCGCTCTGTCCGGCGGGCTGATGTTCTATCGCTCGCGCTGGCTCACGAAAGTCCGTGAACGGTTGGCTGTCGACGGCATCCGCGCCGAAGAACTCGATTGGTTCATGCACGAATTGACACCCGTCGAGAGGCAGTCACTGCGCGACCTCGAGGCGCGCAATTTGCTGATGGCGGACGCTTTTCGCGATTCGGTCGCGGCTCGTCTGACGGCGACGCGGATCGTCCGGTCGGCGAAAAAGGAATTGCAGCTCAATCAGCGGCAGCAGAACAAACTCAAGTATTCAAAAGCGGCGGACACGTCGTCGTTCCGCGCCGATCTTGAGAAAGATCTAAAAAAACTGAAAGGAATCGTCTCCGAGGCCGAGCAGATGAAGATTGAGGCCGAAAAGCGGATGCACCAGATCCAGACGGCCGCCCGTCACGGCTCAAATTTCTCGGAAACGGAGATGGCTTTGAAGAAACTCTCGGCACGAACGACGGACCTGCCGCTCGCACTCGAATCAGCGCGGATGGAAGAAGAGATCAGGAAGGAACTTGAGAGCGGCGAATCGCCCGAAGTAGAAAGCAGTGAGCGGTGAGCAGAGAGTAGTAAGACGTAACGTCACTGCTAACTGCTTACGGCTCACTGCTCACGGCTCACTGCTTACGGCTCAATGCTCACAGCTCACTGCCGCGTAAACGCGGAACTCCAAACTCTGGCCACTGACCACCGACCACTGACCACCGACCACTGCCGCGTAAACGCGGAACTCCAAACTCTGGCCACTGACCACTGACCACTGACCACTGACCACCGACCACTGACC